>JAFWBH010000020.1 GCA_017507205.1 Clostridia bacterium | reverse complement strand
CTTTCTTCTACCGAACATATCGTCTTCTTCCCCTTCTTCGTCAATTTCTTCTTCAACTGCTTCGTCAGCCACTTCTTCAAGAGCCTCTTCGCTCTCTTCAACAAGCTCTTCTTCTACGTCTGCAGTTGTATCTTCAACGATTTCTTCTTCAACGATTTCTTCACCCAGTTCCTCTTGAGGCTCATCTTCAGCCACTTCGTCCTCGACGATTTCGCCTTCGACATATTCGTCCTCAACAAGCTCTTCTTCAAGTGCTTCCTCTTCAACAAGCTCTTCATCTGTGGGCATTTCCACCTCTTTTGAGGTGTTGCGTGCGATGATCTCATCAATGATTGCTGACATTTCAACAAGAGGTGATGCATCTGTTGCGTAGCTCTTTTCAACATGGAAATCTACCTTTGAATCAAGGTCATCCTGCATTTCGTAGAAAAGCTCACGTGATTTGGTGAACTCCTTGCGTGCAACAATGACGAGAATGAGATAGATGAGTGCTGAAAGGAGAAGGCCGATGCCGATGATGACACCAATTTCTGTGCCTGTAAGGCAACCGAATCCCCAGAATGCGAGGAATGCTGTCACGATGAGTGCGATTGCAATGAATATATTGGCTCTTGCATAGCTGACCTTCTTGACTTCCTTGTCAAAAACTCTGTTTTCTGACATGATTTCACTGGGGAAGCCATAGCGCACGCCCATATACTCTGCCCAGCCTTCATTGAGTGCATTGGGTGTCTTTTTGCCGAAGCAGTTGGTTGTAAAATCTTCTGCATTGTCATCGTTGACTTCGTTGACATTTGCAAGATACTTTCTGATGCTCTTTGAAGCACGCTTCATCTTGTAGGCTGATGAGCCAAGGTATGTAAGACCGATGATAATGCCGATTGCACCGATTGCACACAATGCGATGATGAAAATTGCTTTCACGTCCATTGCTGGCAATTTTGCAGAAAGTGATGTGATTCCATCAAAGATCTTTTCAAAAAATTCCATCTCTGTTGCTCCTAAATAATTAAATAACTATTAAAATTATATCATAACGGCCGAAAAATGCAACCTTTTTTGGTAAAAAAGGTCGATTTTAAAGTTCAAAACTTTTGCCGTTTTTCAGAGATAACAGGATAATTTTTTCAATTTCTTCACCAAACGCCACTTTATATGCCATTTTGTATAGTTTAAGTTGCTTTTTGTATCTTTCTCTTGCGTCTTCCGTGTAAAGCGAGGCATACTTAAAATCGACAATAATCTTTTCTTTTCCGTCTATAAGAAGGTCAATTACGCCCTGCACAAGCACCTTGTCATCAACATCTGAGTCTTCAAGAACATCCTTTGCAGGCACATACATCATAAATGGAAGCTCATGATAGCACCTTGCTTTTGAGGCTTGCTTTATGACTGGATTTTCAAGAACCTTCAAGATTTCCTCGTCACTGACAACTTCCCTATGCTCTGCTGTGAGGATGCCGTCATTCACCATTTTGTCTATGGCACTCTTGACATCTTCCAAGGTATTAAGTGAAAAGTCGATGAATTCCATAACCTTGTGATATATTGTGCCTTTGGTTGTAGCGCTGACCTTTCTATCGTCCTCACTCTCACTGACAGCATCAGCTGAAAGGATATTGTCATCGCCATCATCCTCATAAATAGGAAGGGTTGCCTCAAGCCTTTCAACACCCTCTGCATTGATTTGAGTGACAGTGTATTTCATTGAACGCTTGGTGGCTTCGCTGTGAGGGTAGACAAATTCTTGCGCCTTTATGATTTCTGCCTTCAATTCCTTTTCAAAGGTCGATTTACTTCCTGTTGTCAAATAGAATGGCTCAAGCTTTTTTGTGTCTGAAGCCTCTATGCTTGCATAATGGAGATGCACATCCTTGTCGGTCAGCTGACCTCTTGTCATTGCAGTGACGATATAGTCAAGGAGGCACTCTTCCTTTTCAAAGGCCTCACAGCTGTGTGCCCTTTTAAGATTTTCGTAATTCAGATTATTCTTGCTTGCTCCAAAGGTGCCTGTGATATACATATTTTTTTGAGCACGAGTGAGCGCCACATACAAAAGTCGCATCTCCTCTCTATACTCCTTTTCACAGGCCAAAATTTGTGTCACCTTGTTTGACACGGTGTTTTTATCCTTCACCCTTCCGTCAATATCAAAATAGGTCATTCCTATGACGCCACTTGTGTCAATCAAAAGGTCGGGGAAAGATGCACTTTCATTCTTGTTGCTCTTTTTGATTGTCTTATCCTTTGTGGCCTTTGATGAAAGCTGTGCGCAGGGCAAGAATACAACCGGCTTTTCAAGTCCCTTGTATGAGTGCATTGTGCTGACCTGCACTCTGTTGCCCCCCTCGGACTTGCCTTTTGTTTCTCTTCCACCCTCTTTATATTCTCTTAAATATTTAGATAATGTAATACTATCCTCATTTATACTTTTAAGATAGGCGCCAAAGCCGTTGCCCATTGCCTCGTTCTTTGAATAAAGATATGCGTCATAGCCAGTGTCGCCGATAATCCTGTCAACAAGGCTTCTGACACTCATATAACTGCCAACAATTCTATAATAATTGAGTCTTTCAAGGGTTTTCTTGATTTTGTCTGCAAGGTCATCCTCTCTGCCATTTGCATACATAATCACCTTATCATACAAATCAAGCCTTTGTTGAGGCTGTGCATTCTCATTCTCCTTCAAGGCATTGCCTTGCTCTACAATATCCGCCGCCGTCAAAACAATTGTATTCACCTCGTTTTCAGTATAACCCCCAAGGTATGAAAGCAAATATCCAGCCAAGGCATAATCCTGACGGGGATTGTCTATAACTGAAAGCATATTGATGAATTCTCTTTCGGCAGGGTCATCCTCTTTTGCAAAGGAGCCTTCATCAACGGGGATACCCTTCTGCTTCAACACCTCAATGATTTTACTTGAGGTTGAATTTCTGCCTCTGAAAAGAATTGCAAAATCACTCCAATCAAGCTGTCTTTTGCCCTTCTTTTTGTCAATGGTGTATTCATGCATAGAGTTGGCTTTAAGCTCCATTATCTTGTTTGCAATAAACTCACCCTCTCTTTCAATGGCTGTTTTATACTTTTGTGGATTTTGATGGTCAATTGGTTTATATAGTCCCTCTGCATTTACTTTTTCATCGTTGTTTTTTGATTCAAAGATATGCACCTCAACACAGCCCTCATTTCTCTCTGCCTCGGTGACCTCATTAAATCTGCCCTCTTTTGAGTAATCCACACCAGCTGTTTCAGCAATCATAGCGTAATCAAAGATGTCATTGACAAACCTCAAAACTGCATTGTCGCTTCTGAAATTATCATTGAAGAATATGGGCGCCACAACACCCTTGTCATCCTTGGACCTTTCAGCATAATCTCTTTGCCTGCTGAGGAAATTTTCAGGGTCGCACAAACGGAAGCCGTAAATGCTTTGCTTTACATCACCAACCATAAATGCTTGATCCTTGACAAGATGCTTGATGACATACTCCTGTGCGCCATTGACGTCTTGATATTCGTCAACAAACACATAGTCATAGTCCTCGCCAATATCAACAGCTCTTTCGCCCAAGTCATTTACACTATTTATGAGGCTCACTGCACCATGCTCAAGATCACCAAAGCTCTTGACATTATCCTCAGCCTTCATTGCTTCAAGATTTTCTTTGAAGCGCAGGGTTATCTCAATCAGCTTTTCAGCATATTTTTTGTTCTGTTCAAAGACCTTGTTGCAATACTCGTCATCTGCATACAGAATGGAAATCTCTTCCATCAAGTCCTTTGCAGACTTATTGCACTTTCTGGCGATATCGGCAATTTCAGTTGGACACTCCTTGGCAATTCGTGGAGTGCTGGCTGAAATTTCGGCAAATTTCTCTGATATATTCTTGGCATCTCGGCTTTCAAAATATGGGACTATATCTATGATATCCTCAAACCTTGTCTTGAACGTCATTTTGTATGTGGAAGGACTATATTCTGAAATCACGGGATATATCTCGTGTATGCGTGCTTCAATTTTCTTCATCTTGTCCATTGCCTTGCCCCAAACAATGTCATCATAGACCTTTCTTGAAGAAAGATTTTCTTTTATAGCTTGCAAAAACCGTTGAGGGTCTGCCTGAACGTCAATCTTTTCATAAAGCTCTACAATGTTTTCACGGATGCTTTCCTCTGTTCGCTTTGATTCAAATATGTAAAGCATTTCACGGAAGGTGGCATCACCATCAACATTCAGCTCATCAATGGTTTTGTCAAGAGCCTTGTTCATATATACATTGTGTGAGGTTTCGTCGAGAATGTCAAAATCGGGGTTGACTCCTATGACCTCAAAGTGCTTTTTCATTGCACTGCGACAGAATGCGTGTATGGTGCATATCGTTGAAAAAGCAATGTTATCAAGCTGTTCACGATATTTGTCTATCCTTGAGCTACACTTGTCCATCTCCTGCTCCATTTTCTTAATTTCCTCAGATTTTGCCTTGGAGTCAGTGTTGACAAGGGACAGCTTCATTGACAGCTCCTCTTTTTTGTCGTTGCAATCACAAATCGCCTCAAAGAGCTTTGTCCTGATTTTCTCACGAAGCTCGCTTGCGTTTGCCTCATTGTAAACAATGATGAGCATTCTTTCAAGGCTGACGCCCTCATCTATGAGATGAATTATCCTTTCAAGCATTGTATGGGTTTTGCCAGAGCCTGCCGATGCAGACACCATAACAAGACCCTTTGAGCTTATGGCCAACTCCTGCTCGGGAGTGAGCTTCACTTTACCATTTATTTCTTCTTGGGTGTGAATTTCAAGATTCTTGTTTTCGTCCATTATTCTTCTCCCCCTTCAACGACAGTGTTATCATTGTCAGCATCTTCATCTACACTCGCATACTTGACAAAAAACTCGCTTGCGACATTGCGTCTTTTTCTGCCCTCTGCACCCTTGTATGCGCAAACCTTGTCAAAGAAACAGGTCGTGCAATCTCCCAATGGGCTAGGCTTTATGTAGCCTGACTCAATCTCTCTGACGCCCTCTGTTGCGATGTCAATAGCATAGTCACCCCTCGCATTAAAGCCGTCCTCGCCTAGATAATGCTCTGGCAAGGGGTTTTGATCAAAGTCTGACGTGACCCCCTGAGGCAGCTCACCATATATCTTCTCTTGAACTGCCTTGTTGTCGGTGACATGCCCGTTGTAGCAATATCTCTTTTCATCAGTCTTGCTGAGGCCTGCTGGGATAGGCACATAAAATACACCAGCCACCTTCTTGCCAGTGTTTTCAGCCATTGCTCTTGCGTAAATATACAGCTGGAGCTTCTCCCCGTGATATATATCCTTTTCTGACAAATCGGCACTCTTGAAGGTCTTATAGTCAAAGATCAAAAAGTCATCGCCACAGGTGTCAACCCTGTCAATGACGCCTCTGATTTCAACCTTTCTTCCGTCAATGTCAAGAGTGATTGGGTCAAAGAGCGCCCTATATTTTGCACCCTTGCCATATTTTCTTTCTGCTTCCTCTTGGCTCATAAACTCTGCTTCAAGATAGGCAGGCTTGAATTGTGAATGAAGTGAAATTTCGTAGAAGTCCTTAGATGTGCGAATGCCCTCATTTTTTATCCTTTCAAACATTCTCTTGATGTCAGGCTTTTCAGAGATTCTTTGAAGTCTTTCATCTCTTTCAACAACGTGGTCAAAGGCAGATGAGGCAATGGCCTCAACATTATCTCTTGTCACCCTTCCCTTTGAGAATGCAGTGAAAAGCTCCTCAAAAACTGCGTGGAGAATTGTGCCGGCATCAAATGCTTCAACATCACCCTCTTCACGCTTTTGAATGCCCAGTGTATAATTGAGGAAATACGCATACGGACACTTAAAGTATTTCTCAAGCCTACTTAAACTTGTTTTTGTGATTGTTGGCGCGTTTTCTATTGTGGTTGGAATTTCTCTCAATTTATAAAAAACTGCCTTATCCTCATCACTTAAACAATCAAAGGCAGACCTATAAATCTCAAGCTCGGAGCCGGTGGCTCTGCCAGACTCGGCATAGGTCATCATGCTGTGGACGCCCTTGTCCTTTCCTGCAAACAAGGCAGAGATTTCCTTGGCATCAGCACCTGTCTTGCGAAGGCTGTCAAAATTGATTCTTTCAACGAGATCTTCCTTGCCATTTTTGAACATTTCCTTGAATTGAAGGATGATTGTTGATGGTTTCAGCTCGCCACCTGCACTTGATGTGCTATATGATATGACAAGCTGTCCTTTGCAACCAGCAAGGATATCAACAAGGGTGAATATGTCCTTTTTGATTCTATCTCTTTGAGTGGGATATAATTCAAGCTCCAATTCATTGAACAGCTTTTCATCCTGTGCAGTGATGATTGTTCCACCTGCATTTTCGCTGGGCAACAGTCCTGAGTTTGCTCCAAGGACGTAAAGGTCACCATTGCCAGAAAACTTGCTTGATGTGTCACCAATAAACACAGAGTCAAGAGATGTTGGCACAAGGGCAATCTTCAAGGTTTTGAGCATTGAACGAAGAATGGTGTCAATTTTTTGCAGATTGCTTGTCCCTGTCAATACACCACTGATTTCATCAAGGATTGCATTGATTTTTCCGTCAACCTGCTCTGCACATTTCTTGTAATGCTGGCTTTCCTTTGAAAGAATCTCGACGTGCTGTTGCCATGCATCCGAGGCATCATCAAGAAACAATCTCATCTGCTCAACAATGGCTTCAATCTCCCTTTCTCTATTGTCGCCCAAGAAAGCTATTGTGCTGACAAGCTTGCCTCGCATATATTCGGCCACTGCAATTTCTCCTTCCTTGCCATATACAAAGGGCTCATTGAATTTGTTGTAGTTGATGTTGTATTTCAACACATAATTTTCAAAACGGAAGATTTTGTCTTGTCTTGAAGCTCCATCGCTATCATCTAAGGTCAGCTCAAACAAGGGATTCTTGACAAAGTCAAGGACCTCTTCATTCCTAAAGTTTTTCAGCACAACTTGAAGTGCAGACATAAGATATTTCACCTTTGTCTGCCTTGTCAGCATCTCCTTTTGGTCAACAAAATGCACTATGCCATATCTGTCAAATATGTTGCGTATGATGGGGATATATTCCTCTGTGCCAATCAGCACCTCAAAGTCCTTGTATCTTGCACCATTCATCACCTTTTTGACAATGTCGTGAGCCACGGCAAGCACCTCTTCTTGTCTTGTCAGTGCCTCTCTTATTACAAGGTCATCCTTTACGTCAACAACCTCTCTTAAAGGAAGCTTTTCGTAAGAGAAAAGATTTTGAGCAATAGATCTCCTCATCGGTGAAAGGTTTTCGTAATGAAAGGTTGCAGGCACCTTATTCTCACACACTGCATTGATTTTGCCAATCAAGTGGTCAGGATATATCCTCTTGTTTCTGTTTGAAAAACCACCAACAAGACCAATTGTCAAGGATTTTACACCCTTGTTCATCGCCTTCAATATGTCAAGCTGTGGTCCGTTGAAATCATCCATACCCACAACGAAGAAATTGATGCCAGCATACACACCACAATCCTTGTCGAGCATCCTAGCAAATGCTTCAAGTCGGGTGGAGCTGTCATCCCTCTTATCTGAAAGGGCTTCAATATAGCCATCATACATCAGACTCAAATCGTGGGTCTTGTTCTTCTGTGCGCTGGTCAAGCCCTCACCTTTTCCCTTTTCCTTTCGCTTTTCATCCAGCTTGCTTTCGTCCAGCTTGTCAGTTTGAATGCCACTGTTGCGCAACGCTGTCAAAGCAGCATACAGCTCGTTGGCAAGACTATCTGGACGGACTCTGCGATAATACTTGAAGGCTTTATCACCCTTTTCATTGCCGATTTTTTCAATGACATCAGCAAGAAGCATAACTGAGCCCTCGGGTGTGAGGCATTTCTTCACCCTCTCTCCCATGGCTTTTGCACAAAAACGAGTGAATGACATAACATTCACTCTAAACTCTGCTCCACAGCCGATGAGGGTGTCAAGGACGGCTTTCTCCATATTTGCAACATTTCTGTCAGCAGTGAGAATAACGCAGTCCTCTTTCCTTTCAAGGCAACATTTTACCTCGTCAAGAATGCCAGCAATTGATCCTTTTGTTGTGTTTGAAATTATTGTTTTCATGGACTCATTATAAAATCATTTCCTGCTATTGTCAATATTTGTCTGCTAATATAAATATTTTATGTTTAAAATATTTATATTAAGTAATACACTTTACCTCATCCACGCCAGAATCAAAAAAACAAGCCAATTTCATTTCTTCAACAAAAACACTTGTCTAAATGGTGATTTAATTATATAATTGAAGCATTATGAAAAAGATATCACTTATTATTTTGACAATCGTCCTTGTTGCAACAATGATGCTCGCCTTCACAGGCTGTGCAACAGCAACCGTTCAAGACCAGCTTCGTGACATTTGGCGTCCCTATGAAAAATATGTCTACTCTGTTGTAGGCAACATTGGTGACACCACTCAAACAGGCACATATACTGTTGAAATCAAGCGTAACCTCGCTTCAACCGTCACCATCGGAGATATGACCGTTGAGAACGTGAGTGAGGGCTATATCATCACCAGCCTTCTTGAAATCGCTGACACCACCTATGAAACAGCCTGTTATATGCAAAAATCAAGTGGTGCAAGCCTTTTTGTGCCTATTGCCACATACACAAAGCACACCAGCGCAGAATACACCGACAAGGTCGCTGGCAAATATGACGGCAAAAAATTCAACTATACAATCACTGAATTTGGCGCACCCAGAGAGGAATCAATCTCCCTCAAATCACCTTACTATGACAACAACCAAATTCATCAACTGCTCCGTTCAGCCAACACCCTTGGCGTAGGCTTCTCATTCAGCTTCAATGTGCCTCTTCCTGCAGAAAATGAGCTTTGTCAATTGTCAGTGTCATGCAGTGTCACAACAGACATCGTCTGGGGCGATGCAGAAACTCAAACCACCTGCAACAAGGTATACCTCTCACGTCAAACAAAGGTCAATGGTGCATCACACATTTTGTATTATTCAGACAAGGCAATCAAGGTTGACGGATGGGATTTGAAGAACGTCCTCATCAGATTTGAAGAACCAATCGGTGACGATGAATTTATGACCTACACCCTTGAATCAATCTCATTGAATTCTGCTGAGGCTTAATCCTCTCGGCTGAAATAAAAAGGAACGCAAATGCGTTCCTTTTCTTTTTATGTTTTTTTGATTATTTTCACCATTTAAGGTGTTTATTTTGCCATATTTTGCACTTAAAACTGCACTTT
>JAFWBH010000222.1 GCA_017507205.1 Clostridia bacterium | reverse complement strand
GATTCGAACCCTCGAAACGCTTTTGACGCTTACACGATTTCCAGTCGTGCGCCCTCGACCAGACTAGGCGACTTCTCCATGAATTGCTATTGTGTGTTTAATTCAACGACAATCATTATATATTAAACCGACAAAAATGACAAGCAAATTCTGATACTTTTTTAAATGTAGAAAATCTGCCCGATTTGTTTTGTATGTTGTGTGTGGATAGACTTGTTCAGACAATTTGAAAAAACCTTTGCATACTGTTAGAATGCCGATTTTTGCTGTTGAAAGATTTTTTGGCATTGCTAGATTATGGTTTTTCAATTTCGATTTTAATTCATACTGTTTTTATGGTTATTTGGAGCTTTAAAAAGCATACAATTCGATTATCGGTTATCCAACCACATATTTATGTGTTTGGCAAAAAAAGTTATTACAAAATGTGACAAAGAGTATTGATTTTTTTTGTTGCTTAGTTTATAATGCTAGCAGGAGTATTATTTTGATAAGTATACTCAATTAAACTTTGATTTGGCATCTAGTTAAGGAGAGTTTATATGCTGCAATCAATCCTTGCATTGAACAAATTAGGCAAAGTTGACATTGCGTTCATTTGCATTTGCGCTGGCATTGTTGTTGCCATTGTCGCAATTTATTTCTTGATCCCCGTTTTTAGAAAAGCTCAATACCAACAGCAGATTGACAACCTCAGAGCACGTGAGGCTGCAATTAAGGCTGCAAGAGAAGGCGTCAATCTTGACGAAAATCTTGAAGAAATTGCTGTTGTTGATGATTCAATCCAAGACGAATCATTGGACGCTTCATCAGCAAATATTGATGCTGTCGAAAACGAAGCAGAAGCAAATGATGGTGGAGATATTGCTGAATAATCTATGAAAAGCCCAAAGACCTTCGCAAAAATACTCTACTATCTGTTCACCATCCTTGTAGGCATTTTGATGTGCGTTTTTCTGCCATACTTTTTCCTCTATGATGGCGAATCATTGAACATGATAGAAGATGCTCTTGAAAGTGGTGATCCTGCTGGGGCTATGGCCTTTGTTGGTGGCTACTATAAGTCAGAGCCGATTTTTGCAAAGGACTTTGAAAATGGTGGGAGCATTGTTTTGTTTGAGTCTGCTACCCTTTACACTCACAAGTATGAGGCAGAAAAGGATGAAGAACCACAAACAAAGCTTAGGCTTCACAAGTCATATTATGGTTTTGTCTACGGCGTTGAGGACATTTTTGATGCCTCAAAAGAACAGGACAACAAGACCATCCTCAAAATTTCAACAGCAGACGGCGAAGTTGATTTTCCGTTGCTTGATTCTGATTCCAACAAAGACGGAGTGATGGACTATATTTCCACTCTTCGCAAGAACGGCTTCTTTGTTCTGGAGCTTGGCGAAGATGACCTTGCTGAAATAGGCGTGACATCAATGTCGACACTGAAGATTCTCGACAAGGATGGAAACGTCTTTGCTGAGATGACACTGCCTGATGAAGAGTTTGGAGAAGGCAAGCTCTTTGGAGATGAATTCTTCAGTGACGTAGAGCCAGCTATTCTCAAATACAATCAAATGATTGATTTTGAGATGGCGAGTCCTAACGATGAGAATTTTGACACAAAAATGCAAAGCTTTGCAAAGGAGCTCAATGACTATGATGAGCAAATTCTTGCAAAGGGATACAAAAAAAGCTCAATCAGCATCGCAAAAACTCGCGCTGACAAGATCGCAACAATAGTTATTGTCGTATATTTCGTTGCAATACTTGTCGTTGGTGATTTTCTTGTTGGTCCAAGATGGATACTCAAGTTCTTCAAGTGGTTCCTTGTCAAAGTGTGCAAGGTTGACCCTGAAAAGCTTACAATCAAGCGCAAAGAAAAAATCAAGCAACACGATGATGTTGATTTTGGTGGCGACTATTATTGTCAAGTCAAGTTTGAGCTTGATCCAGAGCAAAAAGGCTCAATTGACGACCAAATTATTGTCGCGTACGCAAGCGAGAAGCAAAATGTCGTGTTTGATTTAAACAAGGGCAATGAATACTCAGAGATTCAACGTATACAAAAGGATGTTCTCAAGCTTACATCTGTTGAGTCTTCAAATGGTATAGCATACAATGAAATTCCGGATTTGTTGAACGTAGAAGGGTTTAATAAATCTATAATTATAAAAACAACAATGATGCAAGAGGAATAGCACATGAAAATTACACTCAATCATTTGACCAAAATTTTCCCAAACAGAAAAAAGAAAGCACCAGATGTTATTGCTGTCAATGACATGTCAATCGAAATCCCTTCTGGCAAGCTTGTCGGTCTGTTGGGACCATCAGGTTGTGGTAAGTCAACAACACTCTTTATGTTGTCAGGCCTCGAACAACCCTCAAAAGGAACAATCTTGTTTGACAACCAGGATGTCACAACCCTGGCAGCCGAAAGACGTGGCATTGGTCTTGTTTTCCAAAACTACGCACTTTATCCTCATATGACAGTTGAGCAAAACATTTCTTTCCCTCTTGTCAATATGAGAATGCCCAAGGCTGAAGCAAAGGCAAGAGCATTGGATGTTGCAAAGCTTGTTCAAATTGAAGATTTGATGGCAAGAAAGCCCAGTGAACTTTCTGGTGGCCAACAACAACGTGTCGCAATTGCACGTGCATTGGCAAAAATGCCCAACGTTCTTCTCCTTGACGAGCCATTGTCAAACCTAGATGCAAGACTTCGTCTGCAAACACGTGAAGAAATCAAGCGTATTCAACGTGAAACAGGCATCACAACCGTTTTCGTCACACACGACCAAGAAGAAGCAATGTCAATCTGCGACATTATGGTTGTTATGAAGCTTGGTGTCGTTCAACAAATTGGCGAGCCTCAAAACATTTATGACAATCCAGCCAACCTCTTTGTTGCAAGATTCTTGGGCACACCCCCTATCAATGTGTTCAATGGCGTAATCCGTGACGGAAAGCTCTACATTGGAGATGAAGAAATCATGGATGTCTCAGACATTGAGCTTGAAGATAAGGTTGAGGAAGTTGTTGCAGAAGAAAACACAGAAACGCCTGTCGCAGAAGAGGTCGTTACAGAAGAAGCACCTGTTGAAACAGTTGAAGAGCCTGAAAACAAGGAAAGAAAGGTTTTCGTTGGCATTCGTCCTGAAGGCTTCATCTATGATGAAAACGGTGTATTCACACTGGATGTCACACGCATTGAGGTTATGGGCAGAGATAGGTCAATCGTCTCAACACATCCTGATACTGTAAGTGAAACATTAAGAACAATCATCGATTCAGATGTTAAACTCCCCGAGGGAGCAACACAACTTAGATTCTCATTGAAACCCAACAAGGTTCACATCTTTGACGCAGAAACTGAAGAGAGGATTAAATAATGGCAAAAAAAGATAAATCTTTGACTGAAAACAAAGATTTGACAGTTGAAACAATCGAATCTTCGGTTGAGTCAGTTGAGACCTTGGATGAAAATCAAGAGGTCGGCATTGAAAATTCAGAAAACTTGGATGCAGTTCAAGATTCTGCCGACACAGATGAAACCAATGATGACATTCAAGAAGCTCCTGCAAAGAAGGAGAAAAGACCTACTCCTGCCTTTATTGTCAAATTTAAAACTGCTTGCAAGGATAAATTTGATGACATCAAGGAAAGAGTGGTTGACTTTTTCGATTCTGTCAAGTCATTCTTTACATCACTGAGCAAAAAGAATAGAGTCGCAGAAACAACTGTTAGAGAAGTTGTCACACCAGACGGCCAAGTTATTCAAGAAGTGATTGAAACTCCCCAGCTTTCAAATGGTGAGAGATTCAAGAGATTCCTTCGTTCACAACAAGGCTGGCTCTTTGTGCTTCCTGCAGTAGTTTTGATGGCAATCTTCACATTCTATCCTATTGTTAGCTCATTCGTTAACGCTTTCAGAGAAGGCTATAACCCTCTCAATGAATTTGGTGACAAGTGGACAGGTATCGGCTTTGAAAACTTCGCCGCAGTTTTGAGAGGTGACACCGGAACAGGTGGATTCAATTTCCTTCAATGTCTTACAAATACATTGATTTTGACATTTGTATCAGTTCCTCTTTCAACAGCACTTGCACTGCTCATTGCAGTTGCACTTAACTCAATCAAGCCACTTCAGAAGGCATATCAAACTATTCTGTTCTTGCCTTACCTTACAAACTCACTTGCTATGGGTGCGGTTTTCTTGACATTCTTTGAAGTTATTGGAACACAGGCACAATTTACAAGTGGCATGGGTCAATTTGGTATCGTCAATAACATTTTGGGAATTTTTGGAGTAGATCCGATTGACTGGGTAGGTGGATTAAAGATAGTTATTGATGGCAACTCTGTCGATTATCAATCACTGACCTGGCAGCTTGGAGAAGTTGAAATACCTTGGACCAAATACTTGATTATGATAGTCTACGAGGTATGGTCGGCAAACCTGCATAGCCCACCATGGCCGTAACAACGATGTCAATCTCGGGCAACGTAACTGCATCGGCGATG
>JAFWBH010000221.1 GCA_017507205.1 Clostridia bacterium | reverse complement strand
TCACATACGACAAGTATGCTACGACCCCTGTGGGTTTTTCTTCCTTGCTATGCATCTAAATATCGCAGTTTTGGAGAGTGCAAGGAAAAGCAAAGTGCCAACATATCAAGTGAATAACCACCCCTTCCTCACGTGTTTCCCCTCATTTGCTCTCGCAAAGGGGCAACACTCGGCTCTCGCACATTAAGGACATTCCTCTCATTATGCCACTTGTCGCTTGGCGATTTTTGAGTGGATGCCAGCGACTGGCGTACTCTCGTCTGGTGCTCGGCACTCCCTTTCTCGCCACCGCTGTGGCTCGCGTAAGCAACTTCGTAACAAGAGAGTGCAATTTTAAGCGCCTTCCTTGCTATCCATCTATATATCGCAGTTTTTGCAGAGTGCGTAGAAGGACAATTGGCGAATATAATACAGATTTGACAGATGCAACAATCCATTGCGACTATCAAGGTTAAACAAAAAAGGCACTCAAACGAGTGCCTATTGTTTTGGTGATATTATTTACAATGATTTGAAGGGTGTTTTGTCAGAGCAGAGGTAGAGCAGTGTCACGCCACCTTTGCCAAGGTGTGTGCCGACAATGGGTGTCACGTCTGCAAACATAATCTTTACGTCAGGGTGCTTTGCCACAACCATATCTTTGAGCACTTCTGCATCTGCTTGTGCGTCATAGCTTCCGATGATGAAAAGCTCGTTGGGATATTCATCAGTTTGGCGTGCTTCCATTTTGTCAACCAGGGTGCGAAGAGCAATCTTTCTGCCCATTTTTGTATCAGTATGCACAAGCTTTCCGTCAGGTGCCACTGTGAGGACAGGCTTCATCTTCAATGCTTGACCAACAACGGCCTTGCCCTTGCTGACTCTGCCACCACGATAAAGGTGACTCATATCGTCAACGGTAAAGATGTGTCCGATGTGATGACGAAGGTTTGAAACATATTCTGCATTGTCATCAATTGACATACCCTCATCACGTCTGCGAAGAGCATAATAGGCAAGGAGAGCCTCACCACTTGAAGCGCAGAGAGTGTCAATGACCACAACCTTGTTGTTGGGATACTCCTTTGAAAGCTCCTCTGATGCTGTCACATAGCTGTTGTAGCAGCCACTGAGGGCTGATGCAAAGCTTAAATGCAGGACATCCTTGCCTTGTTCAAGGAAGGGAGCAAAAAATTCCTTTGCTTCTTCAACGGTGACCATTGAGGTTGATGCCATCTTGCCACTTGCAAGGATATCATAGAAATCCTTGACAGAAAGGTAAGGAGTGGTCTTGCCGTCATAAAGGACTCCGTCAAGAACATAAGACATATCGAGGACATGGAAGTCTTTTTCTGTTGCTAGCATTTGCTCGGGCACGTCTGCCGTCATGTCTGTAGTAATAATATAGTTTTCCATAGTGGAAAGATAATAACACAAAATCCAAAAAGTGTCAACACGGATTTCGTCCAAAACAACACTTTTTGACAAAGATGTCGGTTGTTGTAGCTTTTTCAAAGCTAAATTATGCCGGGCCGGTTCAGTGTTGATGAAGAGGTTTTAGAATTGCTCAAAAATGAAAAACGAGCAGTTTATTGCTCGTTTTTGCGTTGTTAAACCCATTATTTTGTTGTTCACCACTTTGTGACAACTTTTTCTGCAAAGCCGATTTTGTGGTCAATTTTGATTTCTGTGCCGTCATCAAGGATACATTTCCCGTCATACCAGCCAAAAACCTGATGTCCTTTCATTTGAAGAAATTTGATGTCAAATGGAGCATATTTGTCAATTATAGGGGTGAAACAAAGCTCCACTCTGCCTTCCTCATCTTGTATTGTCCATGGTTCAATGAAGCGAGGCTTGCCATCCACATCACCACCAATTGTAAAGGTGACATTTGAGTTTATTTTGTGTGCCTTGCCGTCTATGAGGAGCATATTCTCTGTGGCGTTTTCAGTGTCGCCAAAGCCATATCCAAAATTGAAGCCAAAAAGTCTGCCGTCATCAAGGGCTGTGCTGAGGCTTGCCCAATACCAAATGTTTTTGTAGGGCCATACGCCACGTCCCCAGTCAAGCACTGCAAGAGAATTGTGCTTCTCAAAGCGGCAATACATATCATTTAGTTTGAAACCACCTTCCACTCTCATACAATTGACTTTTGCATTGAGATAGAAGTGTTTATCCTTTTCAAAAGGTGTGGCGATTGCCATATATTCTTTTGGTGTTTCGCCGAGTGTAATATCCCAAGAGAGCAGGGTGCCTCTGTCGTCAGCGTTTGGATATTCCCCTGTAAGATGTCTGACACCATTTTCAATTTTAATGCTTGCCCAAATCTTGCCCTTTTTGAAATTGATTTCACCATTGTCAAGATCTGCTGGCATATTAAGCTTGCCCATTGAAAACAATCTCACTGCCGTTGCAGAAAATTGAGCAGGAGTGATGTAGTCCACCACTGATACTGTAAGAGTGCCTGCATAGCCGATGTCTGCAATGGTGATGCCAAGAGAATATTCCCCATTGGAAATGGAATAATATTCCCACTCCTTAATGCGAGCTTTTTTTGCTTTTATTTGACCTCTATCATATTCCCAGTTGAGCTTTTTTGCATATCCAGCATTTGCAAGATTGCCATTGTCGTCAAGGAGGGGTCTTTTTTCTGTTATTTCAATTTGATTTCCCATAGTAGCCTCCGTAAATCTATATTATTTTATCCCAAACAGCATACATAGTCAACCCTGAAAATTGTCTTGTCAAAAGGAATGTGAGAATTTACGAGAAAATAAAGGTAAATCGGAGGTTCGATTGAGCTTTCGATTTTGGTCTGAGTGACAAGACTTGAACTTGTGGCCTCTATCACCCCAAAGTAGCACGCTACCAACTGTGCCACACCCAGATAGCTTTTTTCTAGCTTTATCGCACAACTTTATAAGAAGCGTTATAACGTGTTACTGTATAACACTTACGACGCTTTTTGTTTGCGAAAAATAGCCTTGCGTAACAGCCTGCGTAACAAAACTTGAGTGATTGCGTAACAGCTTGAAATTGCAACTTCAAGTAGTTGATTTGCCGTAATGAAACATATATGTTTATAGTGAAAAATATTTCAACATCGCGAATTATTTTTGCAAATAATGTTGATTTATGGCGCAAGTTGTGCTATACCTTTACTATAATACTTCTTATTATTTAAGTTATTTGAGGTGAAAACATGGCTGCTAGCTATAAGAAACTTTTCAAATTGATGATTGATCGTGAGATGAAG
>JAFWBH010000220.1 GCA_017507205.1 Clostridia bacterium | reverse complement strand
GTGGTATTGTAGGGGGAGATTCACAAATCTCCCGTCAAACTCTCACCACAACGACACGCAAGTGTCATTTCACGCACTTTTGGTGTATTTTGCTCCCAACAGGCTCCTTCCGGGAGGGAGCTGTTGCCAAAGGCAACTGAGGGAGAATGCGAAAGAGAACTCCTTCCGTCAAGGCAGAGCCTTGCCACCTCCCTCGGAGATGGAGGCAACGGGCGATTCACGAATCGCCCCTACAGCTGAAATCCTAAAAATAACTTTACATAAGGTTAAACCACAATGGAGTAGAACGAGAATTCATTCATCATAGTTGCTTTCTTATTTTTTTCTACAAAATGTTTCATGAAACTTCACAATATGCATGGGGGTTGAGATGCGCCACAACATATAGTTTTTTGAAAAAAACAACAAAAAATAAATTGAAAAATGTATGTGGATAAGTTATAATCTCTCTACTATGATCGGAAAAGAAGAGTTTTGGGCAGACGCCAAAAATGAATTGTCAAAAATTATGCAAGCCATAAGCTATGAGGTTTGGGTTGAAAAACTCGAGCCACTTTGCTTTGTGGAGGACACTTTTGTCCTTGTTGCTTTGACGCAATCTGCAAAACGCACAATTGATGACAAATATCTCAAGACAATCACAGAGGTTGTCAAATCTCTCAACGGAGCAATCAACAGCGTTGAGATCATCACCCCTGACAAAAAGGATGAATATCTGAAAAAGCAGACAGATTTTATCCCCGGCGCCGGCATTGTTGTTGACAACAGAAAGAAAACAGCAGAAACAAAGACAAAAAATCCTTTTGTTGACAGATACACCTTTGACAGCTTTGTCATGGGCAAGTCCAACAATTACGCACTTCTTGCAGCAAAAACCGTGGCAGAAAACCCCGGTGGAAAATACAATCCTTTGTTTATTTACAGTGGCGTTGGTCTTGGAAAAACCCACCTTCTTCACGCAATTGGCAACTATCTTTACAAGGAATCTCCTCGCACAAAGGTGGTTTATGTCAACAGCGAACAGATGGTAAATGAATTTGTGCAGATGAGCATGAAAAAGAACAGCACAGAAAGCAACCATTTCCGTGAAAAATATCGTGCTTGCGATGTTCTGATGGTTGATGATGTTCAATTCCTTGCCAAAAGAGAGCAGACACAAGAGGCACTCTTCCACATTTTTAACGACTTGTATCAATCCAACAAGCAGATCATCCTCACATCCGATCGTTCACCCAAGGAGCTTGTCACCCTTGAAGAAAGATTGCGCACTCGTTTTGCTTGGGGGCTTACCGTTGACATCAATGTCCCCGACACAGAAACAAGAATCGCCATCCTCAAAACAAAGGCATTTCACGAGAAGTTCAATCTCAGTGACGAGGTGGCAACCTTTATTGCAGAAAACAGCACCACCAACATCAGAGAAATGGAAGGCTTGCTGAATAAAATCATCTTTTTCAGCTCACTGACCAACCACGTCATTGACACAGAGGAGCTGGCAAGAGAAGCCTTGCAGGATTTCATTGAAGAAAAGGATGACACCATTGATGCAAGTGACATCATTGACACTGTCTGCAAATATTTCAACATCTCAAAAAGCGACATCTTCTCAAAGAAGAAAACCAAAAATATCGTTGAGCCACGTATGATAGCCATCTATCTCATCACCGAAATGCTTGGCATACCCCTTGTGACAATAGGACAAATGTTTGGTGGCAGAGATCACACCACAATCATCCACGCAAGAGATAAAATCAGCGAGGCACTCAATGAGGATAAGCGTATGAAGATTGTTGTGGCAGACATCAAAAATATGATATTAAATAGATAAAAAAACAGACCTGATTTGGTCTGTTTTTTAATGAAATGAAATCTGTGATTTCATGAATTCTCGCTTCGCTCCATGAATTGCACCTACGGTGCATGAAATGACACTGCGTGTCATTGTGGTTGAGTACGCCTTGTATTTTGTCTTGCAAAGCAAGAAATGGCGTGATAAAATATGAAATACAAGTGCATAACTATAGTGGCAGACTTGTTGCAGAAAATATATTGGGATCTATTGTAATACCATTCTATTTCTTGTTTGGTTATTAGGAGGATACTATGAAAAAAATTAGTGTATTGTGTATTGTTACAATTCTATTGACATTTAGTTTGACTGGATGCTTAATCTTTAACCGCTCAGACGGCAAATGGAATTTTGACTATGAACCAAGTGACATAGTAAAAATCCAAATTGTTGATATGGTCGGCGACAATTGTTTTGATTATACCGTAATAAAGGACATAGATGCATCTTTCTATGACACTATTTATTCGGAGATCCAAGCAATAAGTTGGGGAAGATATTGGGGCGACTTGTCTTGTCCGATCGGCACATGCATTGTGATAACCTTTAATACCGGGGATTATGACATTATTTCTTATTGGGCTCCATCACACATATGGATTGAAAACAACAAACACCATTATTCCTCCTCATTTTATCGCTGTGATGAAGAAGAATTCGAAGCACTGATAAACAAATATCTAAACTAACCTACAACCCCGTCTAAATGGCGGGGATTTTATTTTTTTCAATGAAAATTGTTGTC
>JAFWBH010000219.1 GCA_017507205.1 Clostridia bacterium | reverse complement strand
GTGGCAACTCATCAACCATCTGCTTGATGTCTGTGAGGAGTTCTTTGAGCCCTTCACCGATAATTGCAGTGATTAGATGCACCTTTTTGCCGATTTTCTTTGAAAATTCATTGATGTATTCGGGATCTTCAAGAAGGTCTGCCTTGTTGCATACAACAATTTGAGGAAGTGATGCAAGCTTTGGTGAATATGCTTGCAGCTCTTGATTGATTTTGTTGTAATCATCAATAGGATCTCTGCCCTCACTGCCACTGATGTCGATGACATGAACAATAAGACGGACTCTTTCAATATGGCGAAGGAAATAATGGCCAAGGCCTGCTCCATCGCTTGCACCTTCAATGAGCCCCGGAATGTCAGCAATGACAAATGAATCATCATACATCTGCACAACACCCAAATTAGGGTTGATGGTTGTAAAATGATAATTGGCGATTTTGGGCTTGGCTGATGTTAACATTGACAGAAGTGTTGACTTGCCAACATTGGGGAAGCCAACAAGACCTACGTCTGCAATTGTTTTAAGCTCGAGAGTAATTTGATATTCCTCTGTCACCTCACCAAGCTGTGAAAATGATGGTGCCTGGCGTTGTGCGTGCGCAAAGCGAGCATTGCCCTTTCCACCTCTGCCACCCTTCAATGCAACAAACTCCTCTCCATCATCAAAGAGGTCGGCAATTATATTGCCGGACTTGGTGTCACGGATAACAGTGCCTGTTGGGACCTTGACTATCATATGCTGTCCACACTTGCCTGTGCTATTTTTAGGGCCACCAGATGTGCCATTTTCTGCTCTGAAATGCTTTTTAAACTTGAAATCAATGAGTGTGTTCATATCCTTGTCAGCAACAAAAATAATGTCACCACCATTGCCGCCATCGCCACCATCTGGGCCACCATTGGGAACATACTTTTCTCTGTGGAAGGAAACTGCTCCATTTCCACCATTGCCGGCCTTTATGAAAATTTTTACATAATCTAAAAACATAATTCTACCTGCTTCTTTTGTATTACAAAAGATTATATACTATTTTTCGCTTATTTGCAATTGGTTAAGTATTGCTTTTGCAGACTTTTTGCCTGCACCCATTGCAAGAATGACCGTTGCAGCGCCTGTTGTCGCATCACCACCTGCATATAGTCGAGGAATTGATGTTCTGCCAAACTCGTCAGTTTTTATTGTTCCTCTTTCTGTAAGCTCAAGGCTGGGCATACTATTTTTGATAATAGGATTTGGCGATGTGCCAAGAGCAACAATAACAATATCGCAAGATATGTCATGCTCGCTTCCTTTTACTACTTGTGGGCGTCTGCGACCACTTGAATCTGGCTCACCCAGCTCCATATCCACAAGTTTTACCCCGTTTAGAATACCTTTTTCCCCTAAAAACTCAACGGGATTTGTGAGCAATGAGAACTTGATGCCCTCTTCTTCTGCGTGGTTGATTTCTTCTGCCCTCGCAGGCATATTCGGTCTCGCCGATCCAAACCTTCTTTAAGGTGAGGAGCTGATCTGTGAGATCACAGCAGGGATTTATCTTAACCTCTCCTCTTATGCCGTGGGTGTTGACGGCTGTTCCAATCAAAAGCTTTTCCATTTTATGTCCTTACTAAAATAACCCGATCAAGTCGGGTTATT
>JAFWBH010000218.1 GCA_017507205.1 Clostridia bacterium | reverse complement strand
GGGGTAATCAATATCCACCACGGATTGACAGCACTTCTCCTGTTATATAATCTGCTGACAGCAAAAACATCACTGCATCTGCCACTTCTTTTGTTGTGCAGAGTCTTTCAAAGGGTATTTCCTTTATGAAAGCGTCCAGCTCTTCCTTGCTGTAAGCCTTCATCATGTCTGTGTCAACTGCCCCCGGAGCCACTGCATTTACAGTGATTTTTGACGGGGCAAGCTCCTTTGAAAGCGCCTTGGTAAGTCCTATGACTCCTGCCTTTGAGGCAGAATAATGAGTTTCCATGCTGGCACCATCTGTGCCCCACATTGAAGCCACATTGACGATGCGCCCATAGCCCCTTGAAATCATCATTGGCACCACTGCTCTTGTCACAAAGAATGTGCCGTCAAGGTTGACACCAATCATCCTATGCCAATCCTCGTCTGTGATGTCCTGAAAGAGTTTGTCATCAGCAATGCCAGCATTGTTGACAAGAAGGTCAATTGAGCCTAAATCTCTCACTACACTGGCAATCATATCCTCAACACTCTTTGAGGATGAAACATCGCAAGGATAGGCATATGCGCCGACCTCTTCTGCCAGTGCCTTTGCCTTGCTCTCGCTATGGTTGTAGGTGAAAGCCACCTTATACTTGCCTACGGCAAGACGGACGATGGCCTCTCCTATTCCCCTGCTTCCCCCAGTGATGAGAATTGTTTTCATAGCTTATTTGTTTTCTTCTTCAGCCTTTTCAATGGCTTCCTTGTCTGCATCGTTGATGATGCCATACATTGTGCTGTCCTCATCTGCAAGGATGTTTACAACATGGAGATAGTTGTAGTCATCGCTGTTGAAGAATGCAAACATGAGCTTATCGCCTTCTGCATTGAATTCAAGGCTGAGCCATGATGTGTTGAACTTTGCTTCATAAACAACACTTTCATTGTTGGTGCCGTCAAGGTTGATTGCGTAAATCTTGCCACCAGTGCTGTCTGTGTAATACACAACGCCATTGTGGATGGTTTGGATTGTTGCTGCCTTGCCGATGACGGGGATTTGCTCTGTTGTATAATCCTCTGCTGATGTTGCGTGATAAATCTTTGAGCTGATTGTCACAAGTGCACCATCCTCGTAGCCGAGGCCATAAACTGATGAAATTGTTGAGTTCTTTGAAATGTGCTTTTCATTTTCAACTGCAAACTTGCCATCTGCTGAAATTCTGTTGACAAACAAGCCTTGGCTTTCCTTTGCGCTGTTGATGCGGGTTGACTTTGTGTAGAAGAGTGCAACACTGTCCTTTTCAACAACCAAATCTGAAAGTGTAAAGCTGAACACCTTTGTTGAGAAGAAATCTGTGTAGTTTTCCTTTTCTGCTTCTGCAAGGTATGTGAGCTTGTCTGCAAGGACCTTCTTTTCTTCTGTGCCGTCAATCTTGACCATGTTCAATGTGTTGCAGAAGTCATAGTAGTCGTCTGTGACTGTTTCTGTGAAGTAGATGTAGTCTGAATTCATATCCCAAAGAACTTGCTCAACGTTTTCTGCAAGAACACCTGTTGTGACACCCTTTGCGTTGTTTGAGCTACCATTGTCACTCATGCCAGTGAAATCATAGTAGTCAACTGATGCATTGGCTGCGTTTTTGACAAGAATGCGTGACTCTGTGAAGAGATATTGGCTGTTACGATTGCCAATGGTTGCAATACGTTGTGTTGCTGAGCCGTCAATCTTGGTGCGCATAAAGTCTGTGTGTGTTGTTGATGCGTGACCGTGGATATCTTCGCTGTTGTTGGGTGTTGCGTAATAAATCCATTCAGCGAAGATTGCAAAGCCACCGTTGGTGACTTGGTTGTAAATTTGCTTGGGAACTACAACAACAAAGTTGGTGTATTTGCCATCAACAAGCTCTGCTCTGACGATGCCGTTTTTGACGGGAACACCAAAGGTGTTGTCAATTTCTTCTGCTGTGTCATAGCCGTTGATGAAATATGCATATTTGCCTTGTGTGACATAATATCCACCGTTTGATACTACTTCTGCATTGGGTTCACCGCCGCCGACTGAATTCCACTTGTAAGGATTGCAACCAACAAGAAGGGTTGCAAGGGCTGCAACGAGTGCAACAACTGCGATGATGCTTACAAAAAGTTTTTTGTTCATAATATACTCCTGATTTTGCTACTATATTATTTCTGGCTTTCGCCTATGTTTTCGTTGTAAAGACACTCTGTGTCTTGGGTTTTAGTCCTTCTTTTCCTCTTTGATGTCAATCTTGATGTGGACATCTCTGAGCTGTTGCTCTGTGACCACACTAGGTGCGCCCATCAAAATATCTCTTGCGTTTCTATCCATAGGGAACACAATGATTTCTCTGATGCTTTGCTCTGCTGCAAGGAGCATAACCATACGGTCAACACCGGGAGCAATGCCTGCATGAGGGGGTGCACCAAACTTGAATGCGTTGTAGAGTGCAGAGAATTTTTGTTCAATGACGTCAACACCATAGCCTGCGATCTCAAATGCTCTTTCCATAATTGCTGGCTCATGGTTTCTGACTGCGCCACTTGAAAGCTCAACACCATTGACAACACTGTCATATTGGTATGCAAGGATTTCAAGGGGTTCTTGAGTGTTGAGTGCTTCAAGACCACCCTGAGGCATACTGAATGGG
>JAFWBH010000217.1 GCA_017507205.1 Clostridia bacterium | reverse complement strand
AGCAATATACAGAAATTCCATTGCGCTCATTGTAGCGATACTCCATGTCATCTGCATAAAAATGTATGAAAACTGACTTGCCTTCATATTCAACATCTTTTAGATGTCGGGTCATTGTAATCATCTTTGTAGGCTTAAATCCAAAACCGCATGCAAAAAACAGTACTGCCACAAAAACAATTAGCACCAGCAATACAATTGCAATAATCAACTTTATCTTTGCAAATTTGGTCAGTTCTTTCTTGCACATAGCCTTGCATTCTCCTTTCGTGACAGACAAACGACACTCTCCACATGGCTTGTTTGGGGGAACATATCGTAGGGTTGCAAGGAGTCAATTGTGTATTTTTGGGTGAGGGTTTTCAGATCTCTGCCGAGGGTCGCTGGGTTGCATGAAATGTAGATTATCTTTGCAAATTCGCCGTGAAGTATGGCTTCAAGGACTTCTGGTGAGCATCCCTTTCTTGGTGGGTCAAGGATGATGGCAGAGTTTTGTGCTTTGCCATTTAGCTTTGCCATAAACTTGGTGGCATCATCTGCGATGCAGGTCACTCTATGGTTGAAGCCAAGTTTTGTCATAAGCTGTTTTGCATCCTTCACTGCTTCCTTGACAATTTCAACAGATGTGATTTTTGCGCGAGGGAGTCTTGATGCGATTTCAGCAGTCAGGAGCCCAACTCCTGAATACAATTCCACAATATCTCCTTCAAAGCCTTTGAGGCTGTCTGCAACAGCATTATATATTGCGTCACGGACCTTGGCATTGACCTGTAAAAAGCTCATAGGTGAAACAACTGCCTTGAACATTCCAAGATTTTGTTCACTCTCCTTGCCATACACAAGCCTTGCGCCATCGCCCAAAATGACGTTTGTATTCTTCTTGTTTGATGAGATGAACACAGTGACATCTCCAAATTTTTCTTCAAGCGCCCTGCCAAGCTCGGTGGTGGCATCAATGCTGTCATCGTTGACAACAAGCGTCACTTGAAGCCCGTCAAGTTTTCTTGCAACGAGGTGCCTGAGAGCACCCTTTCCTGTGTTTTCATTGTAGACAGAAAGTCTATGCTCATTTGCCCATTTGGTGACAATCTCAATGAGCTCACTTGCCCAATCTCCGTGGAGTGCGCAGTGCTTCATTGACACGACCTTGTGGGTGCGTTTTTCATAAAAACCGACCACAACATCGCCAAGTCCATTGATGCCAAAGGGTAATGAAAGTTTGTTTCTATATCCCCAATCATTCAAGGAAACTACTGGGGGAACGTCATAGTCAAAGCCACCATTTCTTCTGAGGCTACGTTCAACACTGGTGCGTTTTATTTCAAGCTGAACTGCCTTTGACATATGCTGTAAATCACAACCACCACATTTGCCAAAATAACAGCAACGGGGTTTTACGCGTTCGTTTGATGGTTTTAAAACCTCAATTAAGTCACCAAAGGCATAATCCTTCTTGACATAGTTGATGCGCACACGCACCATTTCATAAGGCAATGCAAAGGGCACAAAGATGGGAAGCGTGTCATATTTCACCACGCCCTCGCCAGTGACGCCAAGGTCTATGACCTCGCCTTCAATTATGTCCCCAACAAGAAGCCTCAGCATTTTATCTTCCCTTTCAGTGCCTTGTGATAATTGTGCAAGAATTTGTCCACTCTTGCGTGTCCCTCTGTCAAGTCTGTGCCGAGGGTGAGCATTTCATTTTTATACCAGGTCATGATTTTGAACATATCCTTTCTGACCGGCGCAAAGGGTATGCGTTTTACATAACAATGTCCACTGTAAAACAGATGCTTTCCAACATAGAACTCATTGCGAACACCTGCTTTTGTCAGTGCCTTTGCCATTCTTGGCGCATCGCCAGCACACATAAAGTCCAGCATACCACCACTATTGTATGTAATTGGAAAATCTGCCGTCAGACAATTGAGAGGGCTTGTTTCCTTATACAGCTCCCAGCCCTTGAATTCCTTTTTGGTTTTCTTTCCACTGAAATATCTCAGTGACAATGTGTGGACAAAGGGTATGCGATACATCACATCAAAGCTGAATGCTCCACTGATGAAGATGTGTCTTGCTGGCTTTGCAAGAGGTGTGGGCAGACCGAATTTTTCAACATATCCAGGAGTGGTGCAAGCAACGCCGAGGCAAGCACCAAGATGTCCACCAGAGCTGTCGCCACTCACTGTGATTTTGTCAATGTCAAGATTATATTCATCCTTAACGGACACCATAAAATTGAATGCATCAATGACATCAATGAGGTGTTCAGGGAAAAACACCTCTGGTGACACTCTATGCTCTATGACAAACACCACTGCTCCCATGGTGGCATACATGCGTGCATAGCCTGCCCTACGCTTGCGATTGCGTATCATCCAGCCACCACCGGGAACCTCAAAAACAACAGGAAAAGCTCCGTCCACCTTTGCAGTGGGCAGATAAATGTCCAACATCAGATTTTCACCATTGACTGTCTTGTAGACAACGTCCTCTATGACCTGCACCTCGTCATTGAAGGGTGTCTTTGCATTTTGCTTGGACCTTGTTCTTTCAGTGTGGTCATAAAGGAAGGACATAAGGGGATATCTTGACATCCCGTATTCCTTGCGAAAATCTTTGTTTTCCTTCCGTCTTTGTTTAGAGGGTATCTTTTCCATAGTCTATGTCAAAATTCCACAACCATAGGTTGTGTGCAATGTTGACGGCAACGATTGTTGCCGTCAATGCATCATATATTATTATTTTCCAGCGTAAACCTTTTTGAGCTTTGCAAATCTGGGAAGTCCATCCTCAAGAGGTGCTTTTGCATCCCCTTGGATGAGAGGAAGTGCATAGTCAACGTATGCATCGCTGATGCCTGTTCCGTTGTCGGTGATCCATTCAAGAGGAACTGTCTTTTCTGTGTTGGCTGCAAGCTCAAGAGGCATAAGGACACAATTGCACTTGTATTGACCACCAGTCATATCTCTTTCAAAGATGACCATCTTGTCTGTTTCGCCCTCGCATGCACTCTTCACTGCAAATGCGCCAGCTGCAAATGCTTCTTCAACGTCTTGCTTTGATGCAAGGTGTGCGCCACATCTTTGCATGAGTGAAAGCTCGATGGGACGGACCTTGACATTGAGGTTTTCTTTGATGATTGCTGCAAGTCTTGCTGCAAGACCACCAAGCTGTGCGTGACCAAAGCCGTCATTTGCGCCTGCTTTGCCTTCGCTGATATATCTGCCGTCCTTGTCCTTGATGCCTTCACTGACAACTGCGATACACTTGTTGTTGTTCTTTGCGCAGACGCCCTTTACATCTTCAACAAATTGGTCAATATCAAAAGGAACCTCGGGGAGATAAATAAGGTCTGCACCTGCTCCCTTGTGGTTGGCGAGCTTTGCTGCTGCTGTAAGCCAGCCTGCATTACGTCCCATTGCTTCAATGATGCAAACGCAACCAAAGTCATAAACCTTTGCATCAAGGTCGACTTCCATGATGGTTGTTGCAATATATTTTGCTGCACTTGCAAAGCCGGGGCAATGGTCTGTGCCAAAGAGGTCGTTGTCGATTGTCTTGGGGACACCGATGACGTTGCATTCATAGCCTACTGATTGCAAATACTTGCTGATTTTGTTGCATGTGTCCATGCTGTCATTTCCACCATTGTAGAAGAAATAACGGACGTTATACTTCTTGAAAACTTCAAGAATGCGCTTGTAGTCTGTGTCGTCAACTGATGCGTCCTTAAGCTTGTATCTTGCTGAGCCAAGTGCGCTTGAAGGTGTATACTTCAAGAGCTCAAGCTCCTTGGGATCTTCCTTTGACATATCGAAGAACTTTTCATTGAGTATGCCAAGGATGCCGTGTTCTGCACCATAGACTGCAGTGATGTTGCCTTGCTTGAGTGCTTCGGTAAAAACACCTGCTGCACTGCTGTTGATGACTGATGTAGGGCCACCACTTTGACCAAACATACATGCTCCAACCAAATTTTTCATGTTGAATATCTCCTATTTTATTGTTTTCTTTTGATTTTAAATTTGCCCTTTCAGGCTATATCGAATTTCACAAAGTGAAATTACTTGCTTATTTTCATTGCGATATCGTAAATCTTTTCGTCAAACCTTTTGGGGCATTTCAATGCTTCAACCACTGATTTGTCAATGATATCGTTGCCGTTGATGCCAACCACTCTGCCACTTTGACCTTCATCAATAAGCTCAACTGCTCGCACTGCCATACGTGATGCAAGCACTCTGTCTGCCATTGCAGGATAGCCACCACGTTGCATATATGAAAGCGCAACGTGATTCACTCTTCTGCCAGTTGCCTTTGACACCTTTTCAATAAGCTCATCCTTGAGGTCATTTCTTGCTTCTGCAAGAACAATGATTGTTGATGTCTTGCCCTTGTCAAAGCCAGCCTTGATCGCATCGTACACCGAGAAATCGATGATAAATTCTCCGTTCTCCGTGATGGGGTCGATCTGCTTCATACCGCCGTAGCGCGAGCCCATGCCCGCTGCAAGAACCACAAGTGTCATAATCTTTCTCCTTT
>JAFWBH010000216.1 GCA_017507205.1 Clostridia bacterium | reverse complement strand
ATATAACGCCGCTGGTTCGCAGTATGACGGAAGCGGCGAGACGTCGTACTATTATTGCGCCTATATCGTCGTTGACGGGGTGTCATCATCCCAGCCCGAGGACAACTCTGCCCTCCTTCACCACCGATGCTGCTGTTTCATCACAGCTGGATTCAATTGCCAAAATGATTTTGATATCTTTCATATGCTTTCCTACATTCAATGTAAAGATTATAACACACCCACATAAAAAAGCAAACAATATAATCTTTTGTTGAATAAAAACCATGTGAAAAGAAATACTCATAAAGGTTGTTTTTTCAAATCGGCAAGACTTGATGTTTTGTTGATTTTGACAAAAACGATACTTTATCATCATATAAAAGGAGCGTAAAATGTCTTTTAATCCATTTAAGCAAAAAGCAACAACCGTTGAAAAGGGGCTTGAAAATTGGCAAAAAATCTTTGTTGAGCCATATGACAAAAACAACACCGACCCCTTTACAAAGCTACGCATCATTCTTATGAACGGCACTGAGTTTGAGACCAACTGGTATTCACATCAATTTTCTCGTCACTGCACAGACAATGAGCTTAGGCGTGAGATTGCAAAAATCAGACGTGTTGAGCAACAGCAACAAAAAAAGATTTCAGGGTTGAAGCCTCTCAATGAGAGCATCCTTGAAACAACAATCGGCTACGAACAGCTGGCAGTTGAGCTGACAGCCAATCTTGCTCGTCGTGAAAAGGATGATTATGTCAGAAGTGCCCTTGACTTTGCTCTTCTTGAGGACTTTGATCATCTTTACAGATTCTCAAATCTTTTGAAAATGGAGCATGGCATTGACGCCTCAAGGCTTGTTGATTGTCGCACAGAAATCACTCCCGGCAGACCCACTGTATGCGAGCATCGTCTTGCACCAGATGACGTCCGTCATCATATTGAGGCAGAAAAGGCAGACCCATTTACAAGGCTTTGCTGTTCAATCATAACCGCCGCCGAGCAACAGACAATGAACTACTATATGAACATTGCAGGCTTCTACACAAGCGAGCTTGGCAGAAAGCTATACAGCGAGATTGCAATGATTGAAGAGCAACACGTGACACAATATGGCTCACTTATGGATGTAAAGTGTAGCTGGCTCACTGGCCTTCTTGAACACGAATATGTTGAGTGTTATCTCTATTGGTCCTGCCTCAATGACGAAACGGACAGCCGTATCAAGTCAATATGGGAGCTGTGTCTTGAACAAGAGCTTGCTCATCTTCATAGAGTGGCAGAGCTTCTTGAAAAGTATGAGGGCAAGTGCTACACCGATGTATTCCCCTGCCCCGAGTTCCCCGAGCCTCTCACCTTTGGGTGCGATAATATTGATTATGTAAGAAAGGTTTTGAAGAAAACTGCTTGGTATACCTCTGTGGGTGAGGGCTATGCAGACGTGAGAGATATGGACTGCAAATATCCCTTCTTCCCTTGGCAAGAAAAGCTCAACGGATGTGGTGATCACACTCCTTCTCATCAGGTGATTGACCTGTATATCAACAATTTCAAAGAGGACTTCCGATTTGAAGCAGACAAAAACCCCGTAAAAGAGCTTCAAGACCGTAAAAAAGACAATGTGACAGTGGGAAGATGCTGTAAAAAGTAGGTGCCAACAAAATTTACTCTTGTCAACTTGACCATTTGGTGATATAATTTTTTCAAATAAAAATTATCAGGAGAAAATTATGGACCTCATCTACAAAAGAAAAAATGCTTTTAAGTGCGCAAGCCCCGATGAGCTGAAGAAAATCTTTGACTACAACGAAGGCTACAAGAAATATCTTGACAATGGCAAAACAGAAAGAGAGACCGTTGCTGAAACCATTGAAATGGCAAAGGCACACGGCTACAAGGAATATCGTCTTGGCGACAAAATCAACAAAGGCGACAAGCTTTACTACAACAATCGTGGCAAGGCTCTCTTCATCATCAAGGCAGGCAAGGCTGACCTTGCAGAAAACGGCATCAGAATTTTGGTTGCTCACGTTGACAGCCCTCGTCTTGACCTTAAACAAGTGCCTCTCTATGAAAGCTTTGATATGGCATTCCTCAAAACCCACTATTATGGTGGCATCAAGAAGTATCAATGGCTGGCACTTCCCCTTGCTCTTCACGGAGTCATCTCCTTGAAGGACGGAAGCACGGTGAATGTTTGCATCGGTGAAGAGGACGGAGATCCTGTGTTCTACATCACAGACCTTCTCCCCCACCTTTCACAAGAATACAACGAAAAGACAGTGTCATCAGCATTCAAGGGCGAAAACCTCAATGTCCTCATTGGTGGCATGCCTCTTCAAGACGCAGACAGCAATGCAGTAAAAATGAATGCTCTCCGTCTTCTCAATGAAAAATATGGCATCACAGAAGAGGATTTCCTCAGTGCAGAAATTGAAGCAGTGCCTGCCCTCAAAGCCAAAGACGTTGGCTTTGACAGAGCATTTGTGGCAAGCTACGGCCATGACGACAGAGTTTGTGCTTATCCTGAAATCACTGCAACCTTTGAAACAGACACCGATCAAACAGTCCTCACAATCCTTGCAGACAAGGAAGAGGTCGGCAGTGAAGGCAACAGTGGTATGCAATGTATTCTCATCAAGGATATTATAGATATCCTTGCAGACAGCTACGGCGTTTCATCTGCCGTGGTGAGAGCAAGCTCAATGTGCCTCTCAGCAGACGTGACAGCAGCCTATGACCCCAACTACCATGACGCATTCGAGCCAAGAAACAGTTCCTTTGACGGCAATATGTCCCTCATCAATTACGGCGTTGCAATGAATAAGTTTACAGGCTCTCGTGGCAAGAGTGGCTCAAATGACGCATCAGCAGAATTCATCGGTCACCTTCGCAGTGTCTTTGAAAAGGACGGCGTAATCTGGCAAACTGGCGAGCTTGGCAGAGTTGACCTTGGTGGTGGTGGCACAGTGGCAAAATTCCTTGCCAACTACAATATCGACACCGTTGACCTTGGTGTGCCTGTGCTTTCAATGCACGCACCCTATGAGCTTGTTTCAAAGGCAGATGTCTACGAAGCACACAAGGCATTCTCTGCTTTCATCAAATAATCAAGCAGGTTAAAAAACGAAAACCACCCAAAACGTTGGGTGGTTTTTTTATATATAAAATAATTTTATATTTTTTTTGAAAAATTTTTATTGACAAAAATTATGTTTATTTTTGTAAATTTCTAGCACTTTTGTAGGGTTTCTTTATTGCTTAATTGTCAAAAATGAGTTTTTCAACAAAAATAAAGATTTGATGAATATTTGTTGTTCTAAATGAGCATTTCTCGATTATTCGTCAAAAATCCAACTATCTTGACAAACAAATTTGCTGTTGTATAATGGAGAAAAACTGCACCCACTGAAATAAATGAATATATTTTAATATATTATAGTGTTGGTGGGAGGGCGATTCCCTAAAAAATCAAAGATGATTATGAAGAAAACAAAACTCTTATTTCCACTGATATTGATGCTTGTTGTCACAATGATGGCACTTGTTGCCTGTGGTGAAACAACAGCACCCACCCCCAGTGGACCATATTCTGTCAAATTTGTTGTTGACGGAGTTGTTGAAAAAACTGCAACCATTGAAAGCAAGGCTGACATCAATGGATATTTCACTCCTGAAAAGGAAGGTTATAATTTCGAGGGCTGGTATCTCGACAAGGGCTTTGAAAAGCCTCTTGCCAGCGAGGAAAATCCTCAGACAAATCTGGCACTCTATGCCAAGATGAGCAAAAAGTCATTTGTGGTAAAATTCATGGCAAATGGACAGGTTGTTGAAAGTGTCACCGTCCTTTATGGCGAGGTTGCCACAGCTCCCACTCCCCCCGAAGTTCCATCAATGGTCTTTGAAAAATGGGATACAGATTTTTCAGAGGTGAAATCTGACCTTGTTGTCAACGCAATATACACCGAGCAAGTCAAGTTTTCTGCCACATTCCTTTTGAATGGCAAAGAGATTTACAAGCAAAGCTTCAATGCTGGCGACAAAACTGAAAAGCTTGCAAAATCTGCCCTTGATGCTCTTGACATCCCTGACGGCTTTGAATTTTTAAGCTGGGCAACACTCCTCGACAAGCCCATCCCTGACACCTTCCCTGAAAGAAGCGTTGAATACAAGGCAGTCCTCGGCATATCTGATGTTGGTGGTGAAATCTCCACCACTTTTAGTGGTGATCGTGTGGAATACACACCAGACGGATTGACCTTCACAGCAAATCATACAGCCTTTGATGGCATTGAATACAGATATCAATGGTTTATTGACGGCAACCCAATTGGCAATCAAAAGGAGATAACCATTGACACCCCCGATGTTGGCAATCACAAAATAAAGGCAATCATCACAGCCTCATCAGAATGGGCAGACTCTGTCAGCAAAAGCGTATCCTTTGACTTTGCTGTTGACCCTGCCACAATCACAACACCCTCAATCGTCAACAATTGGTTTGAATATGACGGAAAGCCTCACGACATTGAAATTGACATCCTCCCAGGCGACAAGCTTGAATATCGTCTTGCCAATGGACAATGGACCTCTTCTCTCAACCTTGTAAATGCAGGGGACTATGAGATTTATATCAGGCTCACTCGCAAAAACTATCACATATATGAATCATCAACACCTTTGGTGTTGTCAATTGCAAAGAAGGTTGTCAACGGCACAATCGTCACAAAGACAATCTCATATGGAGATGATTTGCCAACCACATACAAGGTCAACTATATGGGCTTTGTCGGCACAGACGATGCAAGCGTTTTCAGTGGTGACATCATATTCACTGCAAGCGTCAAGGACTCACTTTCCATAGGCAATCATACAGTCAGTGGTGACACCACCAATCACACAGCAGACAACTACACTCTTGACCTTGCTGATGGATGCTTGGAAATCACCAAGCGAGTGCTTGTGGTGACAGCAGACAGCAAAAATATTGTTGTTGGCGATGCACTCCCCACCCTTACAATTTCATACACAGGCTTTGCCCCCGGAGAAAACGTTGATAGCCTTGACAAAGCACCCACAATCTATTGTGCCTACGTGCAAGGTGGCATTGCTGGCAAATATGCAATCACCGTCAGTGACGCAGAATCAGAGCATTACCACTTTGTGTATAAGGAAGGCACCCTCACCGTAAGCAAATCATAATTCAAATTAAAGCCAAAGAAAAAGCACTCATTTGAGTGCTTTTTTTGTTGATATAAAATTGTTCAAATATCATTTTTATTGTGATATCTTAAACTATTTCTGTCTATTGTCAGTCCCCTTTTCACCTACCTTGTCGCAAAGGATTGGTGTTGCAAGTATAAATTCCAGCACGTTTCTTGCACATCTTTGAAGCTCGCCACGGGTTAATGCGCCCTTCTTTAAGGCAGACATTATGCTGTTGTCGCCTGATCCAAAGAGTCTATCTCCACCGGGCATAAATACGTCAACTTGACTGCGGACTCGATAGGCATTTGCTCTCACCCCTTCAAATTCGGGTGATTTTTCATTGACCTTCCACCAGTCAGTTGTCACAAGCCCCTTGTATCCCCACTCATCACGAAGTATGGTTGTTGTAAGGTCATAGTTGTTGGAGTTGAGGACGCTGTTGATGCGATTGTATGACACCATAATAAGATGAGGATTGGCTTCATCGACCACAATCTTAAACGCTTTAAGATAAATCTCTCGCAGTGCCCTTTCACTGACACGGCTATCGTTTCTATTGCGATTGGTTTCTTGTGAGTTGCAGGCAAAATGCTTGGGACAAGCAGAGCCACCCTGTGATTGTATGCCCTTGACAATGGCACTTGCCATATATCCAGTTAGCACAGGATCCTCACTGAAATACTCAAAGTTTCTGCCACACAAAGGATCACGATGGATGTTCATGCCAGGAGCAAGCAACACCTCACTGCCTCTGTCAATCATTTCCTTGCCCACCTCTTGATACAGCTCTTCAACAAGCCTTTCGTTCCAGGTGGATGCAAGTGCTGTGCCACAAGGAAGCAATGATGCCCTTGTCAACAGACGAATTCCAGATGGTCCATCAGTGGTGATGACAGGGGGAATGTGTCTGCCTCGAAGTCCCTCAGATATACCACCAAATGCCCCGGCGTTGCCCGATGCACCAAGAGGGCTGTTCATCTTATAATGACCATGGGTGATCAATTCAAGCTCCTCATCAGAAAGAGAAGCAATAAATCTATCAATTGACAGAATGCCGTCTTTAACATCACAAAAGTCCATATTAAAGTCCACTTTCTGTTCAATTTCTTTGGGAATACGATTGGCAATTCTATCCTTCAAGCATCTGGTTTCAACTGCAACAGGACGATATGCCTTCTCAATCTTTCCGTCCTTGAAGCTTGGATACAGCACATCAAATTGATGCTCGATACGCACTGGACAGCATTCCTCTGCCTCATAGACATGCATACGATCAACAACAAATGAACCAATCTCCTCTGCGTCACGGACGTTGGTGCCAAGATAGACCTTGTATTCACCCTCTTCAACCACATAACAGCTTCTGTATCCAGTGTGTCCCTTGTCGTCATAGGATCTTAAATCAACAAGGTCAAAGCGCAGGGTGAAGCTTTGTCTTTGCCCTCTTTCAAGAAGGTCTGTCTTGTCAAAGGTGATCATACTACGTCTTGCCTTGCCAAGCTTGCCTTGTGGTGCTTCAACATACACCTGCACAACCTCTTTGCCTGCAATTTCACCTGTGTTTTCAACGGTGACATCAACTGTTGCAAGGCATCCGTCAAAGGACACTGCCCCGTCAAGCTTGAAGGTTGTATAGGACAAGCCATATCCAAAGGGATAAAGCACTGACTCCTGGTCAAAGGTTGAAAAATATCTGTATCCTACATAGATATCCTCTGTGTAGTTGTTGTATTTTTTGTTGCCAAAGCTTTGTGATGATGGATAGTCTGAGTAATGTCTTGCAATGGTATCTGTGAGTCTGCCACTTGGATTGACAACGCCAGTCAACACGTCGCTGACAGCATTTCCACTTTCCATACCACCCTGCCAAGCAATGAGAATGGCAGAAAGCTTGTCGCCATATTCCTCTGTCCAGGACATATCAATGACATTGCCTGTGTCAAGAAGGACAACAACTCTTGAAAACTCTGCCGTCACCTTGTCAAGAAGCCCTCTTTCTGCCTTGGTGAGAAGAAAATTGCCTTCCTTCAGCTTTTGTTCACGATCCTCTCCTGCTGCTCTGCCTATGACAACAAGTGCAGTGTCAGAAATCTCTCTTGCTCTCCTCACTTGGTCATTAGATATTGGCATCTCGGGGAAATTCATTGGCCAATGTCCCCAAAAACCCTCATCGGGAGGATTTTTTTCACACCAGCCCTTGTAGATTTCTGCCAGCTCCTCATTGATGACCACATTGCCACCTCTCCTCAGCCCTTCCATAAGACTGACACGATAAGGGGGCTTTACATCACCACCACTGCCGTAGCCTACATAGAAATAATCATTTTGCACCCTGCCAAATACAGACACGACATCTGTCTTTTTGAAGGGGAGCACTCCGTCATTTTTCAAGAGGACGATGCCCTCACCGGCAGTCATACGAGCAAGACGGCTCATTTCTTCTGTTGAGGTCTTTGTTTCATCAACCTTGCCACCAGTGCTTTGTGCAAGGGACAAAAATAGGTTGACAAATTTTGAGATTGACCATTTCTTCATAATATCCACCTGTAAATTGGCACAGCCACAGCATTTTGGCTTTGCCAAAGCTTATTCCTCACCATTTTAACCCATTTCAATGGATATTGCAATAAGCAAATAAAATAATAATGCTACAATCTGCCGTTTCTTGACTGCTATGGTGAGTTTATGATATATTTATTGCATTAAGTGTTTATCTTGTCTATCACATCTATTGCAAGCATAGCATGAAAGGAGTATATATTGAACTCAAACGAAAATATCAACACAAAAACAATTGTATGCCCACATTGTAGCGCAACAGAGTTTACCTTTGTTTCTCACGGCCTTGCCAAATGTGCCTATTGTGGAGCAACCATCGTTCTGCCAAAAAAGGAGCAACCAAGATATCATCATAGACGCAGTCAGCTGAGCATTTTTGACCTTGCTCAAAACATTGTAGAGGAAGCGCAAGAGGTTCACCCTCGTGAAAATGTTGTCAGACCATTGAGGCGCGCACTTCCCGTTGAAAAAGCAAAGAAAATTGCAAATATAGCCTTCAAAAAGACTATGCCCCTTTGGATTGCATCTGTGATTGTTTCACTTGTTGCAGTGGCAATGCTCATTTATACAGCGTGCTGTCTTGGACAAACGGACGCAATAATCGCATCAGTGGTGCCGTCTGCCGTCGTGTTGGTGATGCTCATTGTCACATCAATTTTCAACACAAAGGCAATCAAAAAGCCTCTCCTTGAAGAGCAGAAAAAGCTTGTGCAAGCCATTGATGAGGAGCTTTTTGCAAAGGACTTTGCTCCCTTGAACGAAGAGGAAAAGGCAAACGCAAAGGCAATGACCAATGTCAACATCTCTTACATAAGAATGCGAACAAACGCCCTTCAGGCTGTCGCCATTGCCCTCTGCCCTCTTATTCTCCTTGCTTGTATCATCATATCACCCATAAGAGCAAACACGGTGGTTGTATCATCAGGCACAGGACAATATCACAGCTGCTACAACAACCACACAGACCTTGACAACGATGGTATATGCGACTATTGCAACGATGAATTCGTCCTGCAATATTTCGGCTTTACACTGAACGATGACGGCAACGGCTACACATTGACTTGGGTGAGTGACTCATTGACAGCCAAAAGCCCCACCTCAAAAACCCAAGTGACCATTCCATCAACCTTCAACGGAGTGCCTGTCACTGCCATTGGCACTGGTGCATTTGCTGACAAGGGACAATATGTGACCGTTGTGGTGCCCAGCTCAATTACAACAATTATGCCAGATGCCTTTGAGAATAACAAGCTGTCAGAGCTTGTCTTTGAGGATACATCGGACTGGTATCTTGTAGAAGAGGGTCAATGGCTCAGTGACGTATCCAATTGGATGTCAACAGGCAAAACAATGTTGAACCTGCAATTCTTCTACGGCGACAATACCTGGACAAAAACTGTCCAATAAAAGCAATATTTTTAGAATACGCAAAATTACAAATGACTATGGAACACAATCAAATCACAGAAAACACAGAATCACAATTTATCATTTGCCCCCAATGCAACGCATCTCATTTCACCATAGATGATGACGGCATCGGCACCTGCGACTATTGTGGCGCAACAGTTGTAATACCCAAAAAACAGGTTGAGGTCAAGGTTGTTGAACGCAAGGTTTACGCTGGCACCATGGATTTTTCAAAGGATAGTGATGACATTAGTATCAACGCAAACTGCGATGACTACGATATACTCTGCAAGGATTCAGTGCTGAAGGCATTCAAAAAGCTTTTGCCCCTTTGGATTTTCGCCTGGCTGTCAATCATACTCGCATTTGCTTCATTCTGCGTCATCCTTGCAAATGACCTGCCCTATTTTCAACAAGATGTGGCAATTGCACTTGGAATCGCAAGCCTCTCCACGGCTGTGCCACTCCCCCTTTCAGCAAACATCAGCAACATCTTGATGGCAAGACACTTTTTCTTTTCAGAATGCGCAGGAACATCAGACCTGAAATCTATTCCAAAGAAAACCAAGAAGAATATATCAAGGGTCTGGCGCAACAGATTGGAATATCTCCTTCCAGCCGAGCATACCTTCGGCAAGCATAACGGTCTGCAAGCAGGACAACTCGTATTATTTTTATTCTACTTCATCACTCTTATGCTGACATTGGTGAGCTTCGGGCTTTCCATCGTGGGCTGACAATTATACGCAAAGCAACAAAACAAAAAGGAACGGCAACCCGTTCCTTTTTTAGTGTTTTACAACAAAATCTTTCTACCCTCGAAAATATAAAAAACGCACCTTTATAAGTGTGTTTTTCAATGTTTATCTATTGGTTTTGGGATTGTCTGTTCTTTCAAGAAGATAATCAATTGACACATCAAAGTAATCTGCAATGGCAATGAGGGTCTTGTAGTCGGCCTCTCGTTGCCCGTTTTCATATCTGCTTAT
>JAFWBH010000215.1 GCA_017507205.1 Clostridia bacterium | reverse complement strand
TGTTGCAACAACCAACGATGGTTATCTCAGTGTCCAAGCTGCAAAGAAAGGCATTGAATCAGTTGCAAAGGCAGTTGATGGTGCAGCAATTATCAGAAACGACAACGCATGGTAACCCCCCAACACTAAACCATAATAGAAAGCGTATTCATTTGAATACGCTTTTTTATTTGCATTAAACAGATATTTCGCCTACAAGATTAAATGTCAAAATCATAGATTTTGTCCTTTTTGATGATTAGATTGACGAGTGACAGGTTGTATGTTAAAATAAAGTGTTAAGAGGAGAAATTATGGCACACAACGACATTGAAAAAGCAATCGAACTGATCAATAAGTTTGACACAATCATCATACATCGTCATTCAAGTCCCGATGGTGACGCAATTGGCTCACAAATTGGGCTGAGAAACGTCCTTCAACACAACTTCCCTTCAAAACGCATTTACGCAGTTGGCGATGCACCTGGAAGATACTCCTTTGTTGAAGATTCAATCATGGATGACATAGGTGACGAAACCTATCAAGGTGCTCTTGCAATTCTGCTTGATATGGGCGCGTCACATCTTGTCAGCGATGACAGATATAAGCTTGCCCAAAACACAATACGCATTGATCACCACCAGTATGTTGAAAGGTTTACCGACCTTGAAATCGTTGATTCAGGCTATGAGAGCTGTGCTGGACTCATCGCCCAGCTTTGTATGGAATGGGGGCTTGTGGTGCCCTCAAATGGCGCAAAAGCACTCTACACGGGCATGGTGACCGACAGTGGCAGATTCCGTTACGACTCAACAAGCGCACGCACCTTCCGAATTGCATCATTCCTCTTTGAGCAAGGCTTTGACCCAAGCGATATCTACACAAATCTTTATCAAGACGACTTGAATATGATACAGCTACGTGCAAGCTTTATTTTGCGCATACAGCTGACAGAAAATGGTGTCGCATACATCTACACCACTCGTGATGAGGTTGAAAAAATGGGTGTCAGCACCTTCACCGTGTCGCGTGGTATGGTCAACACAATGGCAGAAATCAAAGGCGTCAACACTTGGGTGAATTTCACTGAAACCGATGAGGGCATCCTCTGTGAACTGCGTTCAAAATCACAAAACATCAACCAAATCGCAGTCAAATATGGTGGAGGTGGCCACATAAAAGCAAGTGGAACAATGGTCAAAACCAAGGATGAAGCAATGGCACTGCTCCACGATCTTGACCAAATGCAGCTTTAAACCCTCAATTTGAACAAATAAACATAGGTGATATATGAATTACGAAATCAAAAAACAAATCCTTGACAAAATCAAGGAATACGACAAAATCATCATCTCGCGACATATAAGACCAGATGGCGACTGCACAGGTAGCACCAAGGGACTTCAAGCAATCATAAAGGCAACATATCCCCACAAGCAAGTGTATCTTGTCAACAGCGATTACAGCGACTATATGGCCTTTTTAGGTGGCGAGGATGAGCAATTTGATGATGACTTCTACTCTGATGCCCTTGTCATCGTCCTTGACACAGCATCAACTGACAGAATTTCAAACAAGAAATTCCATCTTGGCAAGGAAATCATCAAGATTGACCATCACATCAACATTGCACCATATGGCGATATCAGCTGGGTTGAGAATCTCCGTTCATCATGCTGTGAAATGATTGTCGACTTCTACAATACCTTCAAGGATGAGCTGGTGATAACCAAGGAAGGCGCAACCTGCCTTTATACCGGCATGGTGACAGACACCGGCAGATTCAGATTCCGTTCCGTTGATGGTGAAACAATGCGTCTTGCAGGCCTTCTGCTTGACCAAGGCATTGACACCGACACACTGTATGCTCACCTCAACCTTGAGGACTACAACTACATCGTCTACAAGGCATACGCGTTGAAGCAAATAAAACGCACAGAAAATGGCGTGGCATATATCCATGTTGACAAGGAAATGCAGGAGAAATTTGGTCTTTCAAAAGAAGATGCAAGCGCAACCGTCAGTTTCCTTGAAAACATCAGAGGCAGTCTTATTTGGGTGGTTTTCATTGACAACCCAGACGGCTCAATCAGAGTCAGACTTCGTTCACGCTTCGTCTACTGTCATGATATCGGCGAAAACTGGCGAGGTGGTGGTCATGAATGTGCCTGTGGCGCAACCCTCTACTCTACTGACGAAATCAATATGCTCCTCAATGAAGCAGATACAAAGCTCAAAAATTATAAAGAAACACACGAAGGATGGCTATGAGAATACTTCTTACAAACGATG
>JAFWBH010000214.1 GCA_017507205.1 Clostridia bacterium | reverse complement strand
GTTGTAGTGATTCATCACAAGGCTTGAAATAAGCACGAATGCGAGCATGACCAGTGACATAACTGCGCCTACGCCATACATATCTTGTGAGAATTTAAGCTCAATAGAATCACCAAAAAGGAAGATTTTGCCGTTTGAGAGCAGTTGTGAGATGGCAAAGGTTGAGATGGTGGGGATAAACACCATTGTGATGCCTGAAAGAATGCCACTCTTTGAAAGGGGAAGAATTGTTTTGAGGAAAACAGTGCTTCCGTCTGCGCCCAAATCCTTTGCTGCTTCAATATAGCTCTTGTCAATGGAGCAGATTGCTGTGTGGAGAGGGAGTATCATAAAGGGCAGGTAGTTGTAGACCATGCCGAACAATACTGTGCCCATTCCAAGGTCAACGCCCATTGCAAGAAAGATTGCTTTTGTTGCAAGAGTTCTGATGAGGAAGTTCACCCACATAGGAAGGACAAACAACAGCACCATAACCTTGCCACCGTTTTTGCTCTTTGAAAGTATGTATGCAACAGGATAGCCAAGAATCAGACATATTGCATTTGTGATGATGCCCACAAAGAGTGAGTTGCCCAGGACATACAGCGAGCTTTGAGATGTGAAGAATATCTTGAAATTCTCAAAGGTAAAGCTGTGGTCGTTGTCCATAAAGGCGTAGGCAAATATCATCACCAACGGAACCACGACAAAAAGGAGCATGAACAGTATGTAAGGATAACTGAACACTCTTTTTGTCATACGGAATTTTTTGAGGAATTGTTTCACTCTGCGTCATCCTCCTTGTCGGGAGTTTCAATCACTTCGCCATTGTAGATGACGGTTGCATCTTCTTCTATTGCTTGTTCAATTGCTTCGGTTTTGATTTCCTCTTGCAGTTGCTTTGAAAGCTCGGGGTCTACCTCGTCAACGACAACCTCGGGGATTTCGATGATGTCTTCATCGTCAGCCACAACTTGTCTTTCTTCAACAATAATCTTGTCCTTTGCAATCTTGATGCCAACTCTGTCGCCCTTGAGCCAATCATCGTCAGTGTCAACAAAGAAGTCATAGTAGTCGTCTGTGCGAACGATGCATTGATAATAGCTTCCTTTGTAAATACTGCTGACAACAGTTGCACCGATGACACCATCTTCCTCATCGTCAGTGATTTCAACATCGTCAAAATCAACAGACACCTTGACAGGAGTGCCAGAGGGAAGTGAGCATTGGCATTCAAATTGACCATCTGCAATGTTGACAAGATTTTCATCAGCCATTGTTGTTTCAATTTCGTTGATGATACGTGCCTTGCGCATAATGTGAAGGTCAAAGGGCTTGATGTAAAGGCCGACAGTTTCTCCAACCTCGTAGCATGCTGTATATGGGCAATAAGCTCGTTTCCACCAGCAAGGACAGTCACTTGATAGTGATCGCCCTTAAATACACAAGAAAGGACTTCAGCTGTCAAAATTGTCTTTTGATCATCGGGTTTGCGTATTTTAAGGTCCTCGGGACGAATGATGACGTCAATAGGCTCGTTCTTTTTGAAGCCCTTGTCAACGCACTCAAACACTGTGTCGCAGAATTCAACCTTGAAATCCTCAAGCATAACGCCAGAGAGGATGGTGCTTTCACCAATAAAGTCAGCAACAAATGCGTTGGCAGGCTCGTCATAAATCTTTTCAGGTGATGCAATTTGTTGGATGACACCATTGCGCATGATGACAATTTTGTCTGACATTGTGAGGGCTTCCTCTTGGTCGTGAGTGACATAGATGAAGGTGATGCCCAGCTTTTCGTGCATATTCATCAGCTCAAGCTGCATATCCTTGCGCATTTTGAGGTCAAGTGCGCCGAGAGGCTCGTCAAGGAGAAGGACCTCAGGCTCGTTGACAAGAGCACGTGCGATTGCAACCCTTTGCTGTTGACCACCAGAGAGGGAGGCAACGTTTCTGTGGCCATAGTCCTCAAGGTCAACCATTTTCAAGGCGTTGTCAACCTTTTCTTTGATTTCTGCCTTGGTGTATTTTCTGAAAATCTCAACTGTTTCACCCTTCCTGTTGACCTTTGTGCCGTTGGGGATAACCTTCAATTTAAGGCCAAAAGCAACGTTATTGAAAACGTTGAGGTGAGGGAAGAGTGCGTATTTTTGGAACACGGTGTTGACTTTGCGAAGGTGAGGAGGTGTGTTGGTGATGTCC
>JAFWBH010000213.1 GCA_017507205.1 Clostridia bacterium | reverse complement strand
TTCTGTTCATCAACTCAACAAGAGGGGTCATTGCATCTTCCATTCTTTGATAGTCAAGGCAACACACATTGAAATAATGATCCTCAAACTTCTCTGTGCTCATGCCTGCTAGCTGACTCATGCCCTCTGTGGGATAACGGAGAATGACCCAACGGGTTTTTCTCACACGGATATTGTGATGCACATTGATTGCATACAGCTTGTCATATGCTTGCATTCTGTCCTCAGGAACATCGCTCAGCTCATAGCTGTTGTTGCCACCACGAATGCCAATATAGCAGTCCATTTTGTCCATTTTGTCTGCATCTTGCTTTGCCCAAAATTCAAGCATCTCATCTGTTGCACCAGTGAGAATTTCACGCTTGATGCGATTGTCCTCAATGTTGACATAAGGCTCGCCACCATTTTTGTAAATCTCCTTAACAATGAGAGCCACCAACTGCCAATCACAGCCACGTGCGTCAATCCAGACTCTGTCGCCCTTTCCAACACGGCAGGAATAATTGACAAGATTTGATGCCAGCTTTTGCTGTCTAGGATCGTGTATCATATTCACTCCTTTAAAAAACTTATTTTCAACTATCAATTATACTCCAGCCGACAGCTTTTTTCAAGTTATTTTTTATTTGACCGAATATAGCACCAGCCAGCCCACTGAAAGTGAGTGGAGAAAATACACTTTTTGTTTACATTCCAACGATTTTTGAAAAAGTGTTTACAATTTCTGTGCAAAGTTGTATAATGTGAAGCGTTAACAATAATTTATCGGAGGACAACTGGTTATGCCATTGGTTACATCAACCGAAATGTTCAAAAAAGCATACGAAGGTGGCTACGCAATCGGCGCATTCAACGTCAACAATATGGAAATCATCCAAGGCATCGTTGAAGCAGCAACAGAAGAACGTGCACCTCTCATTTTGCAAGTCTCATCAGGCGCAAGAAAATACGCAAACACAACCTATCTTCGTAAGATGGTTGAAGCAGCAGTTGAAACAAGTGGTCTCCCCATTTGTATGCACCTTGACCACGGTGATACATTCGATCTTTGCAAGGACTGCATCGACAATGGATTCACATCAGTCATGATTGACGCAAGCGCACATCCCTTCCAAGAAAACATCTCAATCACAAGACAAGTTGTTGAATACGCACACGACCACGGCGTTGTCGTTGAAGCAGAGCTCGGCAAGCTTGCTGGTGTTGAGGATGATGTCAAGGTTGACGCAAAGGACGCAAGCTACACAGATCCTGACCAAGTTCAAGAATTTGTTGAAAAGACAGGCGTTGACTCACTTGCAATCGCAATCGGCACATCACACGGCGCATTCAAATTCAAAGGACAACCCAGGCTTCGCTTTGACATCCTTCAAGAAGTTGAAAATCGTCTCCCCGGCTTCCCCATCGTTCTTCACGGCGCATCAAGCGTTCCTCAAGATCTCGTGAAGGTCATCAATCAATATGGTGGTGCAATGCTCGGCGCACAAGGCGTCCCTGAAGAAATGCTTCGTGAAGCAGCAAAGATGGCAGTCTGCAAGATCAACATCGACAGCGACCTTCGCCTTGCAGTGACAGCAACCATCAGAGAACACTTCGCTCTCAATCCCTCACACTTCGACCCCAGACAATATTTGGGACCAGCAAGAGAAGCAGTGAAGAAGATTGTCAAGCACAAGCTCGTCAACGTTCTCGGATGCAACGGCAAAGCATAATAATAGCCAACAAAAAAGGCACTCGATTGAGTGCCTTTTATTTTGCCCTTTTGTCATAAATCATACACATATAATCACATCTTTTTTATTGCATCATTTCACAATAACAATATTTTAACATCACTTTTTGCATAGAAAAAGCACCGATTTGGTGCTTTTGCTCATTTTTCTATAATTCAATCTTCATATTTCGTCATCTGATGACACTGCTCTTTTGTTGCGATCCTCGTCCTTGCCCACAACAATATGCTTGTTGCCGTCATCGTCTATGTATTCCCTTTTGATAAGTGCCTCTCCCTTGCGATCTGCTTCCTTTTGAAGCTCGTGAAGCTCATACTCTGACCTACCACCATGCTTCTCCTTGCCCTCTTGAAGCTTCTTTTCTCTCTTGGCAAATCGTGTGAGATATATGCCTAGGAATATTGCAATTGCAAGGGCGATGAAGGCATACAGCACAAAATCTGTGTATCCCTCTGGCACAAATGCAACAATCAATGTGAGAATTGCACCTGCAAGTATGTTGCCTATAAACACAGACAAGGCCGCCTTCCATAGCTTGAAATCAAGTATGCTGGCTATGGCACTGCCCGACCAGCTTCCCGTCATTGGAAATGGCAAAGCAACAAACACGAGGACACCCCAAAACTTTTTTGAGTCTGCCGACATCTTCTTTTTTGCTTGACTATCATCCTTGCTCACATCAGGAGCTCTGTCGTTGAGCATATCCTCAAGCTCTTTGCCAAGCTTGCCAAAGACTTTGCTCCTCTTTAATGCGTGTATAATGGGACGAATGGCAAGTATAAGTGGAACAATCATCAATGATGAGCCAGCAACACAGCAAAGCATTCCTGCCACCATATTCACATCCATTCCACTCATAAAAATAATTGCTCCTCGAAGCTCTATGATTGGAATTATGGATATGATGAACAAGGTCAAGTAATCATTGCCTGTCAATTCTCTGAAATACGTGATGATTGCCTCTGTCATAATACCACCTTGAAGAAATTATAACCAAAAACTTTCCCCTCGTCAAGAAAAGGTTTATTTATTATACTTGCCTAAGTGGGCAATTATGCATTATAATAAAGCCATGCAAAAGATACTTTCAGCAATGCGCAGAGCAATTCAAGACTACGATATGATTCAGGACGGCGACAAAATATTTGTCGGGCTTTCTGGTGGAAAGGATAGTGTTATGCTCCTTGCCGGCTTAAAAGCCTACCAACGCTTCTCCCCTGAACGCTTCACCCTTGAAGCAATCACCATTGATATGGGGCTTAAAGATGCCAACAAGGCAGAAATGGAAGCTCTGACAGCCTGGTGTGAGTCTATGGACGTCCCACATCACGTTGTAAGCACCGATATCGCAGAGATAGTGTTCGAGGCAAGGAATGAATCAAATCCTTGCTCACTGTGCGCCAAAATGCGCCGTGGGGCCTTAAACAGCACTCTCATTGAGCTTGGTGGTGGCAAGCTTGCTCTTGGACACAATGCAGATGACGTTGCAGAAACAATGCTC
>JAFWBH010000019.1 GCA_017507205.1 Clostridia bacterium | reverse complement strand
GACCATATAGACCGCTTTCTCTTTCCATTTAATCGTGATTATGCTTCAACGATTGCGCCAACGGGGCAACCATCTTCGCATGCGCCACAATCGATGCATTCATCGGGATTGATGACGAATTTGCCATCTCCTTCTGCGATTGCATTGACGGGGCAGGTGTCTGCACATGCGCCACAGCTGATACATTCATCATTGATAAGTCTAGGCATAGTTGTTCTCCTTGTAAGATTTAATTCGCTTTCGCAGTAATATATTAACACAGTGTATCATTTTTTACAAATGATATTTTGTTTTTCTTGAAAATTAGTTGAAAAACTCGTGAAGCAAGGAGAGATATCTCTCTCTTTCCACATAGAAGCTGGCACTATGCTCTGCCTCTTCAAATATTTCAAGACGCTTGCTTTCACTGGGGCAAGCCTCAAAGAGCTTCTCTGCCATTTCCTTTGGCACGATTTTGTCATTGCCACCTTGGATGAACAGCACTGGGCACTGCACCTTTTTCATTTCTTCAAGGGTTGACACCTTTTTAAAGTCAAAGCCCAAAATCATTCTGCACCACAGCCTACCAAAGAAAAATACAGGCTCTGACAGGAATGAGGGCATCTTGTCCTTGACTCTTGTCCTAAATGCCTCCATAGGTGATGTAAATCCACAATCGAACACAAGGCCTGCAATCTCTGGTATATCCGCCGCCACAAGACCACAGGTGGCTGCGCCCATTGAGTTGCCAAAGAGATAGATTTTGTCATAGCTTCCCTTCATATTTTCAATCCAGCACTTGACGTCAATGCGATCAAGGACGGTGAAGCCTGTCCACTTGCCCTCGCTATCTCCGTGTGCTCTGTCGTCTACAAGCAACACATCAAGGCCTTGATCGTTGAGAGCAGGCACAAATCCACCAAAGCAACGTCTGCCATTTGACCTATATCCGTGGACGCAAATGACAAGAGCCTTGCTTTTCTCTGCACGATACAATCTGCCAACAAGCTTGGTGCCGTCAAAGGACTCAATCTCCATTTCTTGACATGAAAGGGTGTCAAGATGGTCAATCTCCTGTCTTCTCATCTCATAGCGCATCTTTTTCTGCTCGGACATTTTGTCGTCAGGAAGAGTGCCATAGACATCTGAGTCAACACGCTTGAAGGTGCTGATGAAAAATGAAAGTCCACCTATAATGAAATATAGGAGAACAAGTCCAACAAATGATCCTAAAACTGTAAATAAACTTTCTACTGGTCCCATAGTTTTATTTTAGCACCCCAATACACTTGTGTAAAGACATATTTTGTATTAAAATATATACAATATGAAGCTTTCTGTAAAAGAAAAATTTATTTCAGCACTTCGCCTCTTTGCCATATTCTTTAAAATTGGCCTATTTTCCTTTGGTGGTGGATATGCTATGTTCACCATGATTGAACGCGAGGTGGTTGAAAAACACAAATACCTCACCCATAACGAGCTTATGGATGTCTTTGCCATTGCTGAAAGCACACCCGGCGCAGTAGCTATAAACGTGGCAACCTTTGTTGGCACGAGGGTGGCCGGCATATTTGGGGGAATATTCACCACAATAGGACTTATGCTCCCCTCTATTGTCATCATTATGGCATTGTCATATATCATTGACCTTGTCCGTGACAATAAGTGGGTGGGATATCTCTTTAAGGGTATTCGTGCTGGGGTGCTGGTGCTTATCGCAAAGGCAGTGCTGTCCTTCTTCCGTAATATGCGCAAGGACTGGTTTGACTTTGTTCTGCTCATAGCATCCTTCCTCATAGCATTCCTCACAGATGTAAGCGTCATATATATCATCCTTGGCACAATTGTCATCTGCATACTTGCCATTGTCATCAAACACGCAATAGACAAAAAGAAAAACAAGACAGAGGACAGCAACCAAGATGATGCCAATGAGGAAAGCTCTAAAAAACTTGACTCTGTTGTAGTTGAAGAAACATCGGTGGACAATATCCACAATGAAGAAAGCTCTGAAAATGTAGACAGCATAGAAAAGGCTTTGGATGTTGAAGAACAGGCTGAAGGTGGCAACCAAGAAGAAGGAGGACATGACTGATGGAATTCCTCATGCTATTCTGGGTATTTTTCAAAATAGGCTTGTTTACAATCGGCGGCGGACACGCAATGATACCCCTCATTATGCAAGACGTTGTTGCAGAGGGCTGGCTCTCAGAAGAGGTGCTCATTGACTTCATCGCCATATCAGAAAGCACCCCCGGCCCATTTGCAGTGAACATCGCCACATATACAGGCACAACAGTTGGTCAAACACTTCTCGGTGGTGGCTTCTGGCCAGGGCTTCTTGGTTCTATATGTGCAACCACGGGCGTTGTGATGCCATCTTTAATTATCATCATCCTTGTTGTCAAGCTATTTTCAAAGGCAATGAAAAAGCCTGCCGTCAAGGAAGTGTTCACAGGAGTCCGTTCATCAGTGTGTGGGCTTCTCCTCAGCGTGTTCATCTCCCTATTCCTCACAGTAATACTCGGCATGGATTCAGTGTGGGATAAGGGTGGCGCCAGCTTCGACTTTGTGGGCTTTGTCATCTTCGCCATTCTCCTTGCATTGTCCTTTGTAAAGGTGAAAGGCAAATCACTGCATCCCATCATAATCGTAGTTTTATCTGGCGTTTTGGGATTGTTAATGTATGGATTTATTCCAGGAGCATAAGTTTCAACCAACAAAACTACTCTATCAAATCAAATAAAAAACCCACCCATACACCAACAAAAAAAAGGCACTTTCAATAGTGCCTTTTTTTATTGCATAAACGTTGTACTTTGATATAATATATTTAACTCAACCAACTTAACCTATGGTTGATTTAATTCAAACATAGAGTTATTGCTTTTGCTAACACTGCCGTGCTATACTACAGACAGTAAGGCGCTTTACTCAAAACTTGGAGGTTTTTATGACAACTATAAACATTGGAACAAAGATACGAGAATTGCGAAAAAAGAAAGGCATAACACAAGATATGTTGGCATCTGTTCTTTCAATATCCCCACAAGCAATAAGCAAATGGGAAAGTGGATTGACTTATCCAGATATGGCAATGATGCCCATCATAGCAGGATATTTTGAGGTGTCAATGGACATACTCTTTGACTACGATTTGCAAGAAATGAAAAACAAAATCAAAAAAATCATTGCTGACGCTTTCGTCTATCTATTTGATGACACACCCAAATACATTGCAATGATCCAAACTGCTTTGAAAGAATATCCAAGCAACGAAATGTTGCTCACGGCGCTTTTGGACGGCTATGAATATGCCTTGAGAGAATTGAAAGATACCTCTCACATTGATGAAATCATTGAACTCTCTGAAAAAATTATTGATGAAAGCAATGACTTCTTGCGTGTGTGCAACGTGAAAGACATACTCTCCTTTGCATATCTCAAAAAGGGCGACTACGAGAAGGCGAAAGACATCTTGATGTCACTCCCTACCGAATACGATATTCGTGATAGCGCAATGCATTTCAGATTGTCTGGCAAAGACAAGTTGGAAAGCGCCATAAAATCCAAAGAGCGCAATTTGGAAAACTTGTATATGGCCTGCTTTGAAGAAGGCAACGCTTGGTTCTTTATGCCACAAGATGCAAAGTTTGAAAACTACACTGCTGACGATTTCATCCCCAATGCTTTGAAATGTTACAAAAAAGGGCTTGAGGTGCTGACGGCGTTTATGTTGGTAGAAAATGAAGATCCCACCGAGCAATATCTTTGGGCAGGTATGCAAACATTTCACTGGGGTTTTTTGCAAAGAATTGGAGCTTGCCACAAAAAACTCGGCAATATCAAAGAGTGTGAAAAATATGTTTCCGACGCATACAAAATTATTTCTACAGCG
>JAFWBH010000212.1 GCA_017507205.1 Clostridia bacterium | reverse complement strand
TTTTTCTTGTCAAAATCACTCATTAAACTACATGCTTCACATGCATATTTGCCTTGCTTTTTAGACAACAAAAAAAACTGCCAAGCTGGCAGTTTTGCTATTTTATGTGTCATTTTTAATATCATAAACTATTTGTTTTGCTGTTTTGCCGATTTTCATCATTTGCCAGATTGACATTTACATCATCTGTTTCCTCTGCGTCCTCTATGACAATTTTGGCATCGACATTGGCCATTCCTTCGTTGGTGATTTCATCTTTGGCACTTTCCTTCCTCTTGTCCCTTTTGAACAGTGCTTTCATTGATTCCTTATCCTTTGCAATGACCTCGGTGGTTGATGTAAACATCTCAACAAGGCACATCAAAATGATTACGATGAGGGGATATCCACCAGGGATAAATGTGCCAGTGTCCATCATTGAATAGCCTTCAAACCCTAGGAATACAACCACTACAAAAAGATTGAAGGGGTTGAAAATATTTTTCACAAGCAACCACATTTTCACACCATAGTTGTATGCATATGCAACAAGTCCCAAAACTCCCATACAAGCAAGGACCTGCGAGAAGGTTGAATGGAACCAATACATTTGAACTGCATCGCCAAAGAGTCCTCTGCCACCAACATATCCAAGTCCGTTTCCTTGGAAGGGGTTGTCCTTAAATACTCGCATTGCTTCAGCATAAAGGCTCTCTCTACCACTGAGTCCTGTCCCTCTTGACCTAAGGCTGTTGAGGACATCGTGGACTCCCTTCATACAAGAGAGATAGAAAACAAGCACTGCGCCAAGAACAATGGCAATGCTGATGAGCTGATGCTTTTTGTTTTCTGACAACAGCACCAGCAACACACCACCGACCACCAAAGCAATAAAGCCAAAGAGGATACCACCTCTTGAAAAGGTCATCACAAGGCAAATATATTGAAATGCTCCAAGCAACAAATACAACACTGAATATCGTTGATTTTTCAGCGCTAAATACAAACACATAGGTGCTGTAAAAAGGAGATAGGTTGAAATATTGTTGCGATTGCCCCATCCTACATGCCAATAAACCTTTGCCCATTCTGTTGCAGGCACGTGTCTTTCGGCAATGGCCACAACCAGCTCAAGAGCCACAACAACACCAATGTATGCAAGGACCTTGGCAAAATAGGTTGTCCTGTCAACATCTCCATCTCTGCTTATGAAGTTTCTTGCCAGCATATACACTACAAGCACTGCCACTCCAAGTCCCATGATGTTTGGAAGAGATGCAACATATCTTTCAGCACTTACAACACCAACACCACCAAGAAGAAGAACAGCAGACACTGCAAGCTGAGGGAAAAACATTTTGCTAGACGGAATTTGTCTTTATTTTTGACCTTCCTTGCAATATTCCTCACAAAAAACACTACAAGTGCAATTCCGACAGGAATAAGCACAGGCCAAAGATGTAAAAGCTCGGCTGTGTTTTTGGTGTATAGCATCAAGGCCGATGAAAATATCATTGCAAACAAGGGCAATATATCATGTGAAAAAACTAGGACAAAGGATATGACAATTGCCATCGTGACAAAGCCAAAGGGTGCACACTCTGTCACCCATGTTATGAACGCCACTGCCAAAATAGCAACAATAAAAAAGTCAGTATAAACGGCACTGTTGACATATTCCTCAACAGTTTGAAAGCCTTTTTTCAGCTTTTCAAGGCTTATCTTACTCTCTTTACTTTGTCTTGCCTCTGTTGTCATTGCCCTTCCTCTGCGATAAAGCCGTTGTCCTGTTCTGCTCTGCCATCGTTAAATGCAACAGCTTTGTCTATTTCTTGCTCATTGCCTTCAAGTGCTTGATTGCCTTCTTGCGTCTGGCACTCGTTCTCACTCGCCTCACCATCTTCAGTGATGACACCTGCCCTTTTATCCTTCTTTGCCTCGTGCTTGTCCCTTTCCACTGCATCGGGGGTTGATGTAAACATCTCAACCACGCACATAATGATTGTCATAAGCATCATATATGGGAAGGGTATCATTGTGCCTGTGTCAATCATTGAGTATCCCTCAAAGCCAATAAGCACAACAATCAAGAACAAATTGAAGGTGTTGCGAGGATTTTTAAATATGAGTATGCCCTTCATTGCATAGCTATATCCATATGCAAGGACACCCAATATACCCATGCAAGCAAGGATCTGGAATAAGGTTGAGTGGAAATAATAGATGCCAATTGCCTCGTGGACTATGCTCTGCATACTGCCCATATATCCAAAGCCGACTCCTTGGAACGGATGTGCCTTGAACAAATCCCAAGCCTCTATCCACAGCAAATCTCTGTCACTAAGTCCAGTGCCACGAGAAAGCAGACTCTTGATTGCATCGTTGACCTTGCCCATAAATGCAAGATACAGCACCAACAAAAGCCCAACAACGCTTGCAAGGAAAATAAGCTGAATTTTTCTGTCCTTTGCCTTGTAAATTGCAAAGGCTATGCCAACCACCAAGGCGACAAAGCCGAATAGGATGCCACCTCTTGAAAAGGTCATAATGAGGCTTATATATTGCAAAACTGCAAGAAGAAGATATGCAATGCCACCCCACTTATACTTTGTTGAAAGATACAGACACATTGGTGCTGTAAAGAGAAGATAGGTTGAAATGTTGTTGCGATTTCCCCAGCCTACAAACCAGTTGCCACGCACCCATTCAGATGGTGCAAGCCCAGACCTTGCAATGACAACAATAAGCTCCAAGGATATGACAACACCAAGATATGCAAGTATTTTGGCAAGGAAGGTTGCCCTGTCAACATCACCCTCTGTGCTGATAAAGTTTCTTGCAAGCATATACACTGCAAGAAGCCCAACACCAAGGACCAAGGTGTGAGGCAGTGCTGCAACATAGCCCTCACCACTGACAACTCCAACGCCACCAAGCATCAAGGCAACAGACACTGCCACCTGAGGAAAGAAAAGCTTGCCAAAACGGAATTTGTCCCCAAGCTGTTTCTTGTATAAGATATTGCGCACCACAAATACAACAATGGCAATGCCGAGAGGGATAAACACTGGCCACAAATACAAAAATTCGTCAACCTTGTCAGTATATATCATAAGTATTGCACCAAATATATTGGCGAACAAGGGCAGAATGTCACGGGAAAAAACAAGCACAAATGATGACACCAAAATAAGCGCAACAAAACCAAAGGGCGCACATTTTGTCACCCAACCAATAAAGACAATTGCAAGAATTGTCCAGATATAATAATCAGTGTAAATGGCCTTGTTTACAAATTCCTCAACAAGCTTAAAACCCCTTTTTGCCTTTTCAAGATTAAGCTTGTTTTTTGTCTTTTCTGCTTTCTCCATAATCCTCTGCCCCATAAGCAATGTAATTCTTTAATATAATACTCCTTATTTTAGTTGTTGTCAACACGCCTGCCTGTGCGCATATATATGTAAACATATCATGCAAAATTAAAAACCGTCAAATTGACGGCTTTTGATGTTTATGTGTTTTTATTATGTTGTTAAAGTGGCTGTTTGGTCATTTTGTGCCAGTTGAGCCAAAGCCACCTTCGCCACGAATTGTGTCGTCAAGCTCGCCTTCAACAAAGGTGGCTGTCACATAAGGTGCTATGACAATCTGTGCCACTCTTTCACCATTTTCAATCACCTGCTTTTCTGTGCCGTGATTGAAAAGTGCCACCATAATTTCACCACGATAATCACTGTCAATGACTCCAACCTTGTTGGCAGGAGCAAGTCCCCTCTTGGTTGCCATACCACTTCTTGCATACACAAGTCCAACAAGTCCAACTGGAATTTCCAATGCTATACCTGTGTGAATAATCACTGTCTTGCCAGGCTCAATGACAACATCTCCCCCTGCGTTTACAAGATCTGCGCCAGCAGAAAACTCTGTGCCATATTTTGGCAAAACTGCATCTTCAACCAACTTTTTTACTTTTACAACAGTGTCCATAATTCACCTCGCTTGTTGTTGCACCCATTATACCACACATTTTCATTTTCCGCCACATATATTTTGCGAGAAACTATTTTTTGTTTTCATCTTGAATGAATAGCTTTTTTGTGATATTATTTATTCACAACAAAACAAAATATTTTGCCCAGGATGAAAGCTATGGAAGAACAAATCAAACCTACCCTCACTCTTGAAGAACGAATAAATGCTATAAACAAGTCAAAATCCATTGAGGAGTTGACAAGCGATATTTTGCCAAAATCCCACCAAGAGGATTACTATTTTGTATCATACTCCCACCTTGACTATAAAGAGGTCCTCGTTGACATTCTACAAATGGAAGAACAAGGTCTGCACTTCTGGTATGACACAGACATCCATATCGGTGAAAACTGGGAAGATATCGCCAAATCCTACATCTCCAAGTTCCAATGCAAGGGTGTCATTTTCTACCTTAGTAAAAGCTCAATAAACTCCCCTGCCTGCAACAAGGAAATCAAGTATGTGGTTGACCACGGCATAAACTACTTCTCAATCAATCTGCCTCTTGACGAAGAAACACCCATTTGCTCTGGCAAAG
>JAFWBH010000211.1 GCA_017507205.1 Clostridia bacterium | reverse complement strand
TCCTCACGTGTTTCCCCTCATTTGCTTCGCAAAGGGGCACTCGACGCGATTGACGACAAGCCGTAGCAATGCGCTATTCCGTCACTGCGTTCCTTACGGATCTCGCACATTAGGGGCAGTCTTCTCATTATGCCACTTGTCGCTTGGCGATTTTTGAGTGGATGCCAGCGACTGGCGTACTTTCATCTGGTGCTTGGCACTCGCTTTCTCGCCACCCCGTGGCTCGCGTAAGCAACTTCGTAATAAGAGGGTGTAATTTTAAGTGTCTTTTTTGTTATACATCTAAATATCGCAGTTCTATTGGGTAAAGGGGCTTTGCATTCTGTGTCATCTTTTTGTTGATGGTTGTGAAATTCATATTTATATGCTATAATGCAGGCAATTCGATAAAATTGAATTTGGGTGGGTGAATCAATGGAGAACAGGGTCTATCTGTTGCCTATGACAGCAGAAATGTTTCATGAGTATTACAAGGAATATGAAAACGATTTAGACTTATATGTTGATAAATGCGAATACACTCCATACACTTACGATGAAGAAAAGGTAAATCGGTATATACATCGGCAGATTGACCAAAAGCGCAAAGTTTTTGCCATTATGCTTGGCGATGAAATAGTCGGCGAGATTGTAATCAAAAACATTGTGGATAGTGAGAGTGCAACATTGAGTATCTCAATGAAAAACGCAAAATATAAAGATAGAGGTATTGGAACGAAAGCCGAAAAATTGGCAATCCAATATGTGTTTTATGAGCTGGATATTCCTGTCATTTACGCCGATTCAGTTTTGTCAAATACTAGAAGTCAACACGTGCTGGAAAAGGTTGGTTTTGAGTTAATAAAAGAAGAAAATGGCTTCAAATTTTATCGCATTGACAGATAAAATTGATATGTCAGTTGGGCTATAAGTTGGAAAAGGAATAAAGTGGATTGGTTTAATTGGATCGGCATAAAAAGCCGATAGTCTAAATATTAAAACAGGCACTCGGATGAGTGCCTGTTTTTTATATCATTGATTATTGCTTTTTGAGGACGATGCTGAATGAAATTTGAATGCCTTGTGCTTGTTGATTGGTTGTGTAGGTGATGGTGTCGCCTTCGATGTCCATCATTTCAACCACCTTTATGCCCATATTTTCGGTTGTAACGTGAATTTGTCCATCCTTATATTTCCATGTGCCGTCAAGCTCAACTGCCAATCCGTTTGCAGAGGCCTTGGATTCTACGGTTGCTTTGCCGTTGGCTTTCAAAACCAGACGATAATATTCATACAGATTGTTGTTGAGTGTTGTTGTTTGTCCATTTGCTGTCACAGTGCCACTGATGCTGACCATTTCATAAGTGCCGGCATATTGCATGTTGGCGCAAGCTGTCAGAGCCACAGATGCAACAATAAGCACCACAAGAAGCAAAGATATAAGAGCAATTTTCTTCATAATGGTATCTCCTTCAAATAGATTTGTTGTAGGAAAGGGAAATCCCTTGAAATGAGTATACCATATAATAATATAAAATCAATAGGAATTGCAACGATATAAAATTTTTTAAAGGACAGGTATAAGGGAAGAAAAAATAGAGTATATATAAAAAAGAAATAAAATGATGATGAAATCTGCTTGACAAAACCTTTTTTATGTCTTATTATAAGCAAGCATCTCGTCGCAGGGTAGAGCAGCTGGTAGCTCGTCGGGCTCATAACCCGGAGGTCGGGGGTTCAAGTCCCTCCCCTGCAACCATAAAGAAAAACACTCACAAATAGTGGGTGTTTTTTTTATGCAGTCACGGAAAGGTTTGTATGCGATTAGGGTTATGAGGCTCGCTTTGCTCACCGCTATGAATTTGCTACGCAAAAGTTATGATATGATTGCTTATCAACCCTTAAACTTGGCGAAGCCAATCATAACTATGCGAAGCATATCATCGCTCATAACTTGCCCGAATGGGCAATCACAGTTTAGCGTGAATACTATGTTAAGAGTATCACGCTAAGTGGGTGTTTTTTTATGCAGTCACGGAAGGGCTTGTATGCGATCAGGGTTATGAGCACGACGAGCGTTGCTCGTTGGGGAATGTTGCGAGCGCATCCTGTGGATGAAGAAGAGAGCATAAATTCGGGCAGTGGTCGAAAAAATAGAGGAGAGCGAAAGCCCGACAATTTTTTCGGGAAACCACAACCTGGCACCGAAGGTGATAACCCAGAGGTCGGGGCTGACGCTCATTCGTCTGTGCAAGTATCAATATTTCGCTTGATTTTATATTGAAAAGTGTTATTTTTGTGGTATTATTAGATTGATATGAAAATTGGTTGAGGGAAGTTTTATGCCAAGGTTTAAGATAAATCAGGATATGACTTACAATCTGTCGCCCATTGTTGAGGACAATGGTTTTTTGACGATGAAGGCAGAGAATGAGCCTGTGCCAAGATATGAGGAAATTGTTCATCTTCTTCCTGCTCCTATTTGGGAAGGCAGAGGTGATGTGATTGATTGCTACAACTATGCGTGGCGGACTGCTTTTGGCAATTTAAAAAAGGCAAATGCTGATTTTCATTTTGTGTCCAACTTCATTGACACTGCTTTCAACGGCTATCTGTTTATGTGGGACTCGTCATTCATTGTGATGTTTGGAAAATATGGCGCAAAGGCGTTCAATTTTCAAAAGACATTGGACAACTTTTACTCGCACCAACACAAAGACGGCTTTATTTGCCGTGAAATCTGCCAGTTTGATGACAGCGAGCATTTTTCAAGGCACGATCCATCCTCAACAGGCCCAAATATTCTTGGATGGGCAGAGTGGGAGTATTACTGCCAGACAGGGGACAAAGCACGCCTTGAAAAGGTTTTTGCGCCCTTGCTTGCATATCACATGTGGCTCAAAGAGCATCGCACTTGGCGTGATGGCACATATTGGTCAACAGGTTGGGGATGTGGCATGGACAATCAACCTCGTTTGGAGCCTGAATACAATGTGTCATTCTCACACGGACACATGGTTTGGGTGGATGCCTGCATTCAACAGGTTATATCTGCAAAAATCCTCATCCGCGTTGCAGAGATTATCGGCAGAAGTGACGATGACAATATTATTGTCCTTAAAGCCGAGGTTGACAACCTCACTGCTATAATCAATGAAAAGCTTTGGCATGATGAAGACGCTTTTTACTACGACCTTTGGAAAACAGGGGAGCTTAACAGAGTGAAATTTGTGGGGGCATACTGGGCGCTTCTTGCGGATATTATACCCACAGAAAGGCTTGACCGCTTTGTTGCACATCTCACCAACCAAGAGGAATTCAACAGACCTTGTAGAATTCCATCACTATCGGCAGACCATCCACAGTATGATGAAAATGGCGATTATTGGCGAGGTGGTGTTTGGGCACCCACAAATTATATGGTGCTTAAAGGTCTTGAAAGAAATGGATATAGTAAGCTGGCTCACGAAATAGGCAAAAACTGTCTTGAAAATGTTGTGGCGGTGTTCAAAAAGGACGGAACCATATACGAAAACTATGCGCCTGAAAAACAATCAAAAGGAGAGCCTGCAAAGGCAGATTTTGTTGGTTGGTCAGGGTTGTTTCCAATCAGCATACTCTTTGAGTATGTTTTTGGGATTTGCCCTCACGCCAAAGAGAAAAGAATTGTGTGGAATGTCCGCTTGACAGAAAAACACGGTGTCAGAAATTATCCTTTGGGTGACCTTTCAGTTGACCTTCTGTGTGAAGAACGAGGGGAAGAAGGGGAAGAGCCTGTGGTCACAGCAGTGTGCAATGAGCCTGTGGAAATTGAAATCCGCTATGGCAACAAAACCAAAATAGTCTGTGCGAAAATAAGGGATAAAAAGAAACAAAACGATTGACGACAAAAGAAATGGTCTTGCATTGCAAGACCATTTTTGTTTGGATTTGAGAGTTGAATAATTAGAGGGCAAGTCTACAAATTGCCTCTGCCTCTTTGCTTTTGCCAAATGCAAAATAGGTTGGTGCATAAAAATTGAAGTTGTTCATATATTGTCCTCTTATATAGAACCTTTATTTTCAACGAATGAAATTTCGTTTAGAGTTGTATTGAATAATATTGACTGAGTTTGCCCTCGCTGTATATGTCGTTTTCGTCAATTAACACACCACCGCATTTTTTAATGGTGGCGGAGGATGCCAGATTGTCCGTATAGCAGGAGAGCAAAACGCTGTTTAGTCCTTTTTCTTTGCAGACAGACAAAGCATGTCGAAGCATAGCGGTGGCATAGCCTTTTTTTCTTTCGGTAGGTCTTACTCCGTAGCCGATGTCACCATACTTTAAGGACATGCTTTCGGGCATTTGATAGCGTATGCTCAATAGACCCACAAGTCTGTCATTGTCAAAGCAAAGAAAAGCAAAGAATTTTCCAAAGTCCTCATCGCCAATCAAAGCACTATTTTGTATCTTTTCAACCCAAACAGAAAACTCGGTGCTTGTAAAAGCATGGCTTGCACTGATACGATTTTCATTGTTGTCAAAATGTTCCTGCACATATTCCTTCAAAATGTATTCATCGGCTATTGTGGGGAGTCGGTATGTCATCATATTCATAACCCAATCAAATTTTAATATGTTTGATTAATTGTATCACAGGGGTGTCAAATTTTCAATCATTAATATGGTTGTGAATTTATGTATTTTGTTGATATTGATTTTACGTATGTATGTAAACTGCGATTTTAAATCCTGCTTTTTGAAAATACACCTTTGAAATGGGCATAAAATTTTTTATCATAGGAAAAAAGTTGAAATTTATTTTTGATTGTGGTATAGTTATTCCACTGACAGTTCGTTTGTACCATCCTGTCATTAAACAAAACCAGGACTACTATAAAGCTTGACATTGGTGGCCTTGCGTTTTGCAAGGTCATTTTTATTTAGGAGAGAAGATGAAGGAATCCTTCAAAGGCTGGTTGAGGCGAGAAAAAACCGAAACGACATTGCTTTTCAGAAGCATACCATCTGCAGTGGTATCTCTTTTTGTGGTCAGTGTTATTTCAATGAATTTGCTTGCCAACAAAACCCTTGTTCAAAATGAATACATCGCATTAGATGGTGGGATTTTGATATCTTGGCTGTCTTTTATGTGTATGGACATTATCACCAAATATTTTGGGCCAAAGGCGTCAAACAAGGTGGTTATACTTGCTTCTGCCATAAACCTGCTTACATGCTTGATATTTTATGTGGCAAGCGTGATTCCGTCAGACGCCAGCGATTATACTGCCCTCAACAGCCTGCTTGGTGGCACTTGGTTTATTTTGCTCAGTAGCACCATCGCATTTGTGGTGTCAGCATTGCTCAACAACATTCTCCACTGGCTCATTGGCAAAGCATTTCGCAAAAATCCCAACGGAAAGCTTGCATACGCAACACAGACATACATATCAACCTTTATAGGTCAGTTTGTGGACAATCTAATATTCTCAATGCTGGTGTTTATGGCTTTTGCGCCAATATTCTGGGATGGATTTTCTTGGACGGCAGTCCAATGCACCCTGTGCGCATTGACAGGCGCTGTTGCAGAGCTTATTATGGAAATCTTTTTCTCACCCATTGGCTATAAGGTTATCAAAAGGTGGCGCAGTCAAAATGTAGGCGCACAATATTTTGAATTTATAAGTGGAGGCATACAATGAAGATTTTAATTACAGGCACATCTCAAGGCATAGGCAAGGCCATTGCAGAAAGATTTTTAAAAGAAGGTCACAATGTGATTGGTATAGACCGACAAGAGGCAACCATAGAGGACAAAAACTATGTTCATCACAGATGTGATGTCTGCGATAAAGAGCATTTGCCCCAAATAGATGCTGTAAATATTCTCATCAACAATGCCGGCACCCAAAATGAGCAGGACATTGACACCAATTTGAAGGCAGTGATTCATATCACAGAAAAATATGGTGTGCAGAAGGATATCGTATCCATTTTGAATATAGGCTCAGCCAGTGCCCATACAGGTGCAGAATTTCCTGAATATTGTGCAAGCAAGGCAGGACTTTTGGCATACACCAAGAATGTCGCAGTCCGTGTGGCAAAGTTTGGTGCAACCTGCAACAGCCTTGACCCCGGTGGCGTCATCACACCACTCAATGCTCCTGTCATCAATGATCCAGAGCTTTGGGCAGAAATTATGGATGAAACACCCTTGAGAAGATGGGCAACAGCAGAGGAAATGGCAGATTGGGCATATTTTCTTACAATGACCAACAGGTTCTGCACAGGTCAAAGCATACTTGTTGACGGGGGAGAGGCAATCAACTACAACTTTGTGTGGAAGGATTAAATATGAAAGTTTGGGTAGAGCAGAGGCAAAGGATTTCCCACTCAGATTCCATACAATGAATTCTGTTGGCAGACAGAATATGGTGAGGGTGGCTGAAAGATACGGCTTTACTATATTGAACTGAAAATGAGTATATTATCGCTCACATTGTGAGCGATTTTGTTATAGTATCTTGATTTTTGAAATTATTGTTGATATAATGGTTTTGATTTGGAGGCAACAATGAAAAAGGCAAAACAATCAAAAAGCATTTGGCTTGCCGTGGTCATACTTACAGCAATCACAACGGTCGGGGCATTGCCTGGGCTTATTCTTTCTGCAATAAACGACATCACTTGGCTTATGGCAGTTTGTCTTGTGGTGTTTATACACGGCTTCTTTGGCATAACCTTTTACGCATTGGCACTGGGTGGTGCTTCTCGTGATGTGAGGGTTGTTGATGCTGTTGTCAACTGTCACCTGACCACAGTAAATGACATCTCAATGTATGTCCACACGGCATATGGCACAACAGCCGAGTCCATAAGACGCAGTATGAAGAAGGGCTACATCAAGGGATATATCTTTGACGGAGAGGAATTGAAGCCGATAGAACCACCAAAAGAGAGCCGTTGTGAGTATTGTGGCAGGGCTTTGCCCCCTACATCCACCCACTGCCCATATTGTGGTGGCACAATCGTAAAGGAATGAGGCAAGCATAGTCAAATATAGTAATAATTGAAAATCCGTCTGACTGACGGATTTTTATTTTGTGCTTTTCTGCCTTGATTTTTTGGTGAAAAAGGTATAATCTATATTATAGATTAAATTGAAGCTGAGGTTTTATGACGAAATATATTGTGAATGGAATGAGCTGTGCTGCTTGTAGCGCGCGTGTTGAAAAGGCAGTGTCCTCTCTTGACGGAGTGGAGTCCTGTGCTGTCAATTTGCTCACAAATTCTATGATTGTTGTCGGTGACATTTCTGCCGATGAGGTTATAAAGGCTGTTGAAAAGGCAGGATATTCTGCAAGTCTTATGGTTGACAGCACCCCCGATATAGCCAAAAAGGAAAGGGGCAAAATCAATCGCAATGAAAAGTGGCTTATTGCAAGAGTCGTGGTGTCGGCAGTCATTCTTGTGGCACTTATGTATCTATCAATGGGGCATAATATGTGGGGCTTCCCCTTGCCTCAAAGCCTTGAAAGCAATCCTCTTGCAATATCCTGTATACAAATGTCCCTTGCTCTTGTGGTTATGGTCCTCAACGGCAAGTTCTTTGTCAATGGAGTGAAGGGGGTTTTTCACAAGGCACCCAATATGGACACTCTTGTTGCTCTTGGCTCCTTGGCATCCTTTGGATATAGCGTTTATGTGACGGTGATGATAGGCTTGCAACAAAACGATGGCAATATTCAATCTGCAACAGCCAATCTCCACGAGCTGTATTTTGAGTCGGCAGGTATGATTCTTGCTCTCATCACCATAGGCAAGATGCTTGAAGCAAGGGCAAAGGGCAAGACTACAAGCGCCCTTGAAGGACTTATGAGTCTTGCACCCAAAACAGCAACGGTCATTCGTGACGGCATTGAAATGGTGGTTGACATTAGTGCAGTGGCAGTGGGAGATATATTTGTCGTCCGTCCGGGAGAGCAAATTCCAGTTGATGGTGAGGTGATTGAAGGACACAGTGCAGTCAATGAGTCGGCGCTGACAGGGGAGAGTATACCCTCTGACAAGGAGATAGGTGATAGGGTGTCGGCTGGCACTATGAATACATTTGGATATATCAAGTGCGTTGCAACACGTGTTGGCGAGGATACAACCCTTTCACAAATCATCCGTATGGTCAGTGAGGCAAGTGGAACAAAAGCTCCAATAGCCAAGCTTGCTGACAAGGTGGCAGGAGTGTTTGTGCCTGTGGTCCTCGGCATAGCACTTTTGACCCTTATCATTTGGTTGGCAGTGGGAGAATCCTTTGGCTTCTCGCTTATTCGTGCAATTTCTGTATTGGTCATATCCTGTCCTTGTGCTTTGGGACTTGCAACACCTGTTGCCATTATGGTTGGCACAGGCAAGGGCGCAAGGATGAATGTGCTTTTCAAGACTGCAACATCTCTTGAAGAAACAGGCAAGGTGCAGATCGTTGCTCTTGACAAGACTGGCACAATCACAGAGGGCAGACCTCAGGTTGTTGGCGTATATCCTGTGGCAGATGTCACTGAAAGAGAACTGCTTTTGACAGCATTTTCTATTGAACAAATGAGTGAGCATCCTCTTGCAAGGGCAATTGTTGCCAAGGGTGAGGATGAAAATATGACACCTTATCCAGTCAGCGATTTTGAGGCATTTGCAGGCAATGGCTTGACTGCAAAGGCAAATGGACAGATTTTGTATGGTGGCAACAAGAGATTTGTATCCCAATATATCACCATTGATGACCAAACAGAAAGGCTGGCAGACACATTGGCAGAGGAAGGAAAAACACCCTTGTATTTTGTGGCTGACGGAAAGCTTCAAGGCATAATTGCAGTGGCTGACACCATCAAAAAGGACGCAATTGAAACAGTAAACAAGCTTCACCAAATGGGCTTGAAGGTGGTTATGCTCACCGGGGACAATGAGGTGACTGCAAGGGCAATCGCCAAAGAGGTTGCCATTGACGAGGTTGTGGCAGGAGTCCTTCCTGACGGCAAGGAAAAGGAAATCAAGGCATTGCAGGAGAAGGGCAAGGTCGCAATGGTTGGTGATGGTGTCAACGATGCATTGGCATTGACCGTAGCAGACATTGGCATTGCCATCGGCGCAGGTGCAGACGTGGCTATTGATGCAGCAGATGTTGTTGTCATTGGTGACAATCTTATGGGAGTCGCAAGGGCAATTCAGCTTTCTCGTGATACATTGAGGGTCATCAAGCAAAATCTATTTTGGGCATTCTTCTACAACGTCATCAGCATACCAATTGCAGCAGGTGCTTTGGTGTCGGTTGGAGTGAAGCTTAGCCCCATGATAGGTGCTCTTGCCATGAGTCTTTCAGATGTATTTGTGGTGGGCAATGCGCTTCGCTTGAACCTTATGGGCAAAATCAAAAGCGACAAGGCAAAAGGCAGAAAAGAAGGTTTAAACAATGAAAATTGCAATGAAAACTGCTGTTGTTGTCAGTTGAACGCAGAAAACAATGAAAAAGAAATCGTTGAAAGTGAGGAGAATATGATTATGGAAAAGACAATGGTCATTGAAGGCATGATGTGTATGCATTGTGAAAACAGAGTGCGCAAAACTCTTGAAGCATTGGACGGAGTTTTGAGTGCAGAAGTATCTCACGAAAGTGGCACTGCTGTCATCAAGCTTGACAAAGAAATTGACAATACCACCTTGAAATCTATCATCGAGGAGCAAGGCTATCCATCTTGAAATTAAATAAAGCATTATGGATTTGAATGAGATTTTGCATAGTGGCAAGCTGTATTTGCCCACTGATGAGAGCATATTGTCGGAGCAACTTTTGTGCCTTGAAAAGCTGTATGATTTCAACAATACAAGACCCTTAGAGCAAGAAAAAAGGCAGGC
>JAFWBH010000210.1 GCA_017507205.1 Clostridia bacterium | reverse complement strand
TGATGCCTGAATCTGTGCCTGCAAGTGCTGCATCACCAACACCTGTGACTGTGATGATTGCTTTGTCGCCAACGATTTCTACACCTGCTTCTGCTGTGTATTCGGGAACTGCTTCCCAGACGATCTTCAATGCTTGAGGTGCATCTTCACTGGGACCCCAGCTTGCAAAGAAGTATCTTCTGCCTGCACTGATGAAGCTTGCATCATAGTTGGTTGCTTGATCTTTGTAGAGGTCGATGTGTGCATCGCCATAGCAGAGCCAGAGGTCAAGCCAGCTGCCTGCTTCTGAGTTTGCAAGTGCTGTGACAAGATTGACTGAGATTGTAAAGTCTTTGTCGTTGAGTGTTGCGTTGAATTGTCCGCAACCCTTGATTTCGAGTTTTGCTTCATTTGCTGTGCCGAGGGTGCCTGTCACGACAAGTGTAGGAGCGCCGCCGACAACTTCAAGTGTTGCACTAAGATTCTTGAAAGGTTCTGCATCTTCCCAAATGACTTTGAGTTGATGATTCCATTCTTTGAATGCATATCTCTTGCCTTCGAAGAGAACTGTTGCATTCATATCTTCAACTTGGCTGTCTGAAAGGTCAATATAATCGGTTGCACTGTGGAAGAGCTTGAGGTCGAGCCAATCGCCTGCTGTTGCACCTGCGATGACTGTTGCAAGGTCGATTGTGATTGAGAAGTCTTTGCCATTGAGTGTTGCATTGTGCTTGCCACAACCCTTGATTTCAAGTGTTGCCATTGTTGCATCACCAAGTGTGCCTGCAACTGTGAGGACAGGTCTGCCTTCAACTTCTGACAATGTTGCTTGAATGTTTACAAAAGGAACGTGGTCACGGACTGTCAAGCCTTCTACGACGCATTCCAATTCGCCAACAACGATTGTGACACTTGTGTCACCGGTTGAGAGTGCGGTGCCAAATGCATATTTCACTGTGTATGATGTGATTGCTTCTGTTGTTCCGTTGTTGTATGTTGCTGTGACAACCATACCTGCGGGGGCAAATGCATCACCTGAGAAGTATTCCTTCTTGGTGGGTTGAGAAGTCACTGCGATGCTTTCGATTGCAAGTTTTTGTGCAAGTGCTGCAACTGTGATTTCTTCATTGACAACAACTGTGTAGACACCGTTTGCATCTGCGGTGAGTGTTTCGCCACCTGCAACAACTGTTGAGATGCACATTGTGGGGTCTGTCACTGAAACCTTGAATTTGAGGGTTGTTCCTTCTTCAACTTCTTGTGTTGCGGGAAGTGCCTCGCCTTGTTCATCTGTGAAGATGAAGTTTGATCCATTTTGCCATGTAACAAGATATTTTTCAGGTTCTACTGGGGTGTCGGGATTGTCTGGCGTGTCGGGATTATCCGGTGTGTCAGGATTGTCTGGCGTGTCGGGATTATCCGGTGTGTCAGGATTCACGGGTGCACTAGGACCTGTGGGTTCTGTTGGTTCATCGGGATCTGTTGTGGGATTGCATGCAACTGCCATCATTGCAACACAAACCACCAAGATAGCGATAATCAAACATTTTGTCATTTTCATAATTTTTCCTCCAAATTATCATTACAAAGTGATGATTTTTTGTTTGTTTTTATGTTGATCTTATACCCTGCCTTGATTTTCATCTCGGCAAAAGCTTTCTTTTTTTGATTTTTTGTTTTGTTTCTTTCACTTAATATAATAATTAAAGTATTCTCACGTCTGTATTACTGTCGTGGACAATGATTTCATCCATATTGAGTGCAAATGAGATTTCTTCTCCTTGGAAATCCTCATCAACTGACAACAGCACATCTTCACCCTCGATGGTGCATCTTGCAAATCTTTCTGTGCCGTAGTCAAGGATTTCTTGCACTTGACACTTGAAGCCGTCATCAACAATTTCTGTCCATGCAGAAAATTCAAAGTGGAATGCCTTTTTGAAGATGTTGTCCTCTGTGCTATTTTGCAATCTCTTGATGAATTCTTCATCAATTTCTTGTCTTTGAGTGCCAATTGAGGCAAAGTATCTCACCCTTGATTGCTTCTTGCCATTTCCGTCAACATACTTTTCTTTTTCCTTTGACACCTGCACTGCCACCTTGTTTTGCGTGTTAAGAGGCAGTTTTTCGTCTGGTCCTTCAAGGCGAATCTTTTTCAGATCAATGGCAATTTCATTGGGCTTTTCATAGCCATCAATGTTCAAGGCAAAAATCCTATTGTCACCAAGAGCAAAGGTTGAAAGTGATTTGCCGTCAATGCTCTCCTCATTTTCAAACTTCACCTTGATGCCGTCTGCAACACTGACTGCATCAACAGGGACTCGCATAATGTATTCGCCATCCTGAACAAGCATTGCTGAGGGCAATTGAATTTCTTGGTCTGCAATGATGATTTTGCCAGCCTTCACCACGCAAGGCAAGACGGATTCTTGAGGTATTCTGAGGCAGATATTGATCTCGGTTTCCTTGTCAAAGAAATGGAACTTGGTGCTGTCAAGAGAAATGGTGCAGGTTCTGCCAGTTTCAATGTCAGGGATTGATGTGCAGATGGTCAAGCCCGTAGGGCTTTGCTCCATTGTTTCCTCTCTTTCTGTGTCAAGGTCAGCAATGACTTGATAGTCTGTGCCAAGATTTTCCTTGCCATACAATCTGCATGTAAGCTTGTGAGGATATTTGTTTTCATCAAATGAAATATTTTCACCACGGACACCCAAAATGACAGGCCTTTCACCATTAAGGTATGTAAAATCGCACTTTGCAAACATTGAATAAGGCAAAGTCATAGATTTTTCAACACCTGAAAAACGAAGCTCGACAACGTCATCATGTCTTTCTAGTGTGCATTCAAAGAAGTTCATTTGAGGAGTGCCAATAAAGCCTGCAACAAATTTGTTGTAGGGATAACGATAAAGATTTCTTGGTGTGTCAATTTGTTGAATTCTGCCACCTCTCATGACAACAATGCGTGTGCCCATTGTCATTGCTTCAATTTGATCGTGGGTGACGTAAAT
>JAFWBH010000209.1 GCA_017507205.1 Clostridia bacterium | reverse complement strand
GCTGTCAAGAATGAGAAAACATATTTCCAGTCAAACTTTTTGCATATTGCACAAGTGAGAAGCAATATGACAAATTGCACCATATATTCAATGTGTCCTACGGCAAGGACGTCTGTGACTTTTGATACAGCCTCATGGATGATAAACGCAGGGGCAGCAATCATGCTTATGCCAAGGTTTGCCTTCTCGCAAATTGCAGTGCCGAGAGCAACAAAGAGAAGCCCCAACAACCAGTTGAATTCTGAAGATTTTTTGATAAGAGGTTTTGTAATTTTCTTTTGCATAAGGAGATAATAACACAAAAGCACTCATTTATACAATCAAAATCAACAAAATAGGTGGCAATATGGCAGTTTTGGCAGGGCAATTTGAAAATATAGTGGACTTTGATGAGAAAATTGTATTGAAAAAAGCTTGGTTATATGGTAATATAACTTTATAAAGCCTCAAGGAGAAAACCATGGCAGATTTGACCAAAATTATTGACAAAAATGAGCAGTATGCCAATTTTATAGTTGGGGAAATCACTGATATTTGCTCAGCTCACCCAGGTCGTTCAGCAGGAAGCGAAAGCGAAGTGGCTGTGGCAGAAAGATTTGCTGACACATTGAAGAGTCAATGTGGATTGGATGACGCAAGAGTTGTAAAATTTCAATCTCGTCCTCAAGCATTGACAGGCTGGGTGTATTTTTCAATGACCTGCTTCACTCTTGGCATCATAGCATTTTTCTTCATTCCCTTGCTTGGAGTCTTGCTCCACGCATTTGGCATAATCTCAATGGCTCTGCAATATGTATTCCGTCATAGAGCCTTTGACAAAATGTATATACCCTCAGAAAGTGCCAATGTGACAGCATTTAGAAAATGCAGTGGAGAGGTGCAGGGCAGAATTATATTCAACGGACATCTTGACGCCAGCTGGAATCATAAATTCAATGAAAAAATCGGTGGAAAGGGTCACGCAATCCTCATAGTATTGTCCCTTGTTGGTGCAATTATTTCATTTGCATTGTGCCTTGCATCAGCAATAGTCACTGAGTGCTACGCAGGTGTGGGCAATCCTACAATCTATGGAGAAGGGCTTTTCTACACTGGTGTGGCAATGCTGGCATTTATTCCTGTTATGGTGCTGACTTACTATGCTGTTGACGAAAAGAAGGTGACAGATGGTGCCAATCAGCTGACTGGTGCAACACTTGCAGTGGCAGTTATGAAGGCTCTTGAGGATGAAAAGATTGACCTTGAAAGCATTGAGGTCGGTGTGTTCCTTTCTGGCTCACAAAACGCAGGACATCGTGGAGCAAAGGCTCTGTGTGATTTGTATGTTGATGATTTTTACGATGTGCCAACACTCCTTTACACCTTTGACAATATACACAGCAGAGAGGAGCTTGCAGTCAACTATAAGGATGTCCATGGCTTTGTAATTGCCAATGAGCTTATTGCTGATTTGATGATGGATGCAGGTGACGCTGTTGGTGTTGAAATGAAGGCAATGAAGGTTATGCCAACAATGGGCGCAACAGACGCAGGTGCATTCCGTATGGGCAAGTTTATGTCAGTGGCAGTGACAGGCGTCAACGCACTTGACGACATCACATACAACACAATCCACGACACACCAGACACACTTGACAAGAATGCTCTTGCAGACTGCTTTAAGGTGGCAGTGAAGGTCATTGAAAAGGCAGATGAGATTTTGTCAATGGAAGATGAGGAGCATCATCACTGCGATGACCAAAATTGTCATTGTCATCATCACCACGAGGAATAATGAGCAATAAATGAAAGGCAGTCCAGCGGACTGCTTTTTTTATGTCAGCAATTTTGGCCGAAAAAATTGCATAAGCTGAAAAAGTCAGTATTGCAATTTCATCAAAGATGTTATATAATAACATTGCAACAATATAGACAAATCATCTTTTCAATTACAACGGGGGAATTATGAGATTAAAGCTGTTCTTTTGCCGCCATTGTAAAACGGTGGTTAATGTAAGAAGTGGTGACGGCAGTAGATTGACCTGCTGTGGCGAGCCTATGGAGCATATGGTGTCGCACAACTCCTTTGATGAGGGTTGGCAGAAGCACTTGCCTGTGGTGGAGAGGATTGGTGACGAGCTTCACATCAAGGTGGGCGAGGTGGAGCATCCTATGCGTGATGACCATCACATCGACTGGATCTATGTTGAAACACTGAGGGGTGGCATACGACAAAGATGCCTTGACAGCCCCAGCGCAGTGTTGCACCCGGTTGGAATTCCAGTTGCAGTGTATGCTTATTGCAATCTGCACGGACTCTGGAAGATCAATTTGTAGTGATGTGATTGGGTCAGACAAGAGGCTCATCGGCACTGACCACTTAATTTAGACAATATTTTGCCTTGGCAGAATTCTGTTACGGCAAGTTTATTTTTTTGCAAATAACACCATAGGAGAACACAATGTCAGAGCTCAACGAAAAGGATGTGCAAATTGTTGAAGAGGCTGTCGCCACAGAAGAAGAGGTGACAGAGGATATCAACGAGGAACAAATAGAGGTGGATGAAGCAATTGCCGAAGCCACTGGCGAGGAAAACGCAGAGAAGCCCAAAAAGAAGCTGGGCGAAAAATGGGATGATTATGTTGCAAAGCACCCCAAGCTTGAAAAGACTGCAACATACATCAAGGAGCATAAAACACTGCTTCAAGCCATTTTGTTTATGGTGTTTTCTTGCCTTGCATTCGTAGCACAGCTTGGCACACAAGCACTCTTTGATTGGGCGCTTGCCAGTGTGGATAAGGTTGTCAAGGTGTGGCCCTTCCCAGAGCAAGCACTTGGCACCCTCATTTCATTCCTCATTGCAAACGTTGTTGCAAAGGTGTTGTCATTCATCATGAATCGCAAAAAAACCTTCAACGCCAACAATAATAAGATTTTCAGCATTGTCACATACACCATTATGGTTGTGGTGCTGATCATTGCAGAAACCCTTGTAGGCGAGCCTCTTGCCAACGCACTGAACGATGCATCAAAGGGTATGTTGGGCGACTGGGCAAACACTCTTGCAATCATCATATATTCAATCCCCGATTTCATCATCGTGTTCCTTATGAACAAGTTTGTCATCATGCGCCATAAGGAAGAAAAGGAAGAGGAAAACGAGCAATGTGATTGTGATGCACGCAACGAAACACCAGAGGTCACAGAGGAAATTGTCGCCGATGTGACAGAGGAAATTGTCGCCGATGTGACAGAGGAGCCTGCTGACGAAACAACCGAAGAATAACAAAATGAAATGACAAAAGCCGACCTTTTAGGTCGGTTTTTTGTTGCAAAACTGCCTATTGACATATAAAAATACATATAATACAATAAAATTGACAGAAATCATCTTTGTTGCACTTGCCTTGCTCTGTCTACATTAAAAGGGCAGAAATTATTTGGAATATTGGAAAAGGCCCAATTAAAGCCATAGAAAAGAAAAGGCACTCGGTTGAGTGCCTTTTTTTATTTTATCAAATCATCAATGGTGGTTTGTGAATATATTATGTGCTTGTCGAAGAAGTCCGAGAGGTCCTTCCACATTTCCTCTTTGTTGATTTCTCCGTGCATTTCGTGTCTGCCGTCAGGGTAGAGATGTGTTTCCACAGGCACGCCATAGCGCTTGTAGAAGGTCGCCAGCTTGTCCACACCCTTTCCATTTCTGCCCATAGGGTCCTTATCTCCAGAGAAGAGAGCCATTGCTGTTGCAGGGGACAGAAGGGAAGCATATCTCTTTTGATACTGCTTGCTCACCTCTTTAAACATATTGTAGGTGAATGCCACACTCATATTGGCTTGTGAATAGACATCCTCTTGATGACGCTTGCGCCACTCTGTGTCACGAGATAGCCAAGCACAAGGCTCGGTGTCGCCCTCGTAGCGATAGAGCTTGTCATATAGCTTCAAGGGGAATTTTGGTCGCCAATTGCCAGCAACAAGAGCAAGGGGAGCCAGTGCCATTGCACCGAGGATAAAATGGGGGTTGCAGTAGTTGGAGCCACTGAGTGCAATTGCTCTAATGTCGGTGTCGCACTGGGCAAGGGCTTGACCGATGTATGAGCCATAGCTGTGTCCGTAGAAGAATACGGGGAGAGAATATCTTTCGATGAGCCAGCGTCTGAAAAACAGCTGGTCTTTGAGTATTTTTTGGAAGGCATTGCCGTGATGTCTGCCACGATTCTTGTCGCTTTCAGTCCTGCCATGACCACGATGGTCGTCAGCAAAGCAGATATAGCCACAGCCGTTGAGATACTTGGCAAGGTCATCATACATGCCGGCATATTCACTTAATCCATGACAAATCTGCACAACACCCTTTGGGGAAGAAGCATCATCCCACAGAGTGACAAAAATCTCATATTCATCATGGCTTTTCAGCTTGAATTGTCTCATAATCTCTCCTTCACGAAAGATTTTAGCACACTCAACCCCCGATTTCAACAAAATGAAATAAAAACCGTCAAAAAAATTTGACGGCTTGTGTTTTAATGGGCAATGCCCACCTTATTCAATTGTTTCATCAACTGTATCATTAGTCATTGTGTTTTCTCCATTGTCCTCTGTATCATCCTCATCATCCCTGTCCGGCATATCCTTTGTTACATCATGAATCATTTTGGACATTTTTACACCATATTCAATAGATTGGTCTAAAATAAATGTAATCTGAGGTGTATTTCTAAGATTAATGTTTCTAGCTAACTC
>JAFWBH010000208.1 GCA_017507205.1 Clostridia bacterium | reverse complement strand
TGTGCCAAAATTTGAATACTCATAGTCAAAAACGTAGCCATTGCCTTTCTCTGTCATTGCAGAAACGACAATTGCCTTCAATACTCTGTCTGACATATATTCAGTCATATCAGCTGAGCTATTACCGGCTGATGTAACAGCCAAAATATTCAAATCAAGGAGTGGCTGGTAGGCTTGCTCATTGAAAAGATCGCATTCCTCTGCATCACTTTTCCCACCACCTGTATAGCTCAAATTTGTGCATACAACAACATATTGCTTTGAATATATGTTGATAATCCTCAGATATGCTGTCAGCATTTCTGCATAACCTGTTCCACCATATGAATTAGCTATCTTTATGGGCAGAATTTTGACGTTGCTTGGTGTAAGGCTTGCAATTATGCCTGCAACGTGTGTTCCATGACCATTGTCATCCTCGAAGCTATACTTGGTGCTGTCCCCTTCCTCAATTTCAGTTGTGGGATCGTCAACGTCAAATGCAAGGTTATCATAGCTGTAATGATAGGTTGAATCAACGTATGAATATCCTTTGATTTCGCCGTTTTCGTCTGTGAGCAATCTGCCCTCAAACATAGGGTGCGAGGTGTTGATGCCTGTGTCAAGGACAACAACGACAACCTCTCTGTCTGTCCATGCAGACTTGTTGTCAACAAGGTATTGCCTGTAGCCGCCGATGTCAATGGCTTCTGCACCCCAGTTGATATTGTCAGAGTAGTCATACTCCTGCTCGGCATATTCTTCAGCCTTCACGTAGCTGTCAATGGTGACAGAAAGTGAGCTGTCCTTTTTCAATGCCTCATAAGCCTTGGCTGTTTGCTCCTCAGTTGCGTAGCTCAAAATATGCAGGCTATTGTAGCTTGCCTTCTATTGTGCTCCGTATGTATCTTTGATGTCTCCTTGAACAATGAGTCTTTTGAGATAAAACTGACTAGAATTGTCTGTTTCAACAATTTCAAGAGAGTTTCGTGCATTGTTTTGAGATTTGTCAAGCTCAATGTATCCAGCACTACTGTTCATCTCAAGAAATTCTTTTTCAAATAACAAAAATTCTTCTGTGTCATTATTATCGCTGGGGACATCGTTGTCAGTTATGTTGCAAGCAACCATAAGCCCAGCACAAAGTGCAAGCACAATGACAAATACTGTTGTGTTAAAAATTGTTTTTTTCATTATTTCTCCTAGTATTGTTTGTTAAATCAAAATTTGATTCTCGCTTATATTATAGCTCTCACAGTGTTATCAAAAAACTACTGCGCAGTAAAAATATGCCATTCTATTTTGCTATGCGCACAAAATAAATCAGTAAATGTTGCAGAAACAAGCAATCCAGCAAACACCACAATAAACAATGCTACTGCAATCTATGATTTTTGTTTGAGTGTAAGTTTCATATTATTTCTACAATTGATGATTTATTTGATTGAAGATTGATTTTATCATTTATCAAGGATTTTTTCAACCTTATTGAACAAAATCCCAACCAAACAAAAAAGAGCAAGTAATCTTGCTCTATTTTTTCTTTTTATTTTTGTCGCGCCATTTGACAAACTTTTTCAAGTCGTGGCTTATAAGGGTTGTGCAGACACTGATGACAGATGCATCATCAAGATACCCCACCAATGGTATAAAGTCTGGCATCAAATCACTGGGGACTAAAAAATACAGCAATGCACTGGTGATTGCTATGATTGTTGCTGTTGGCACTTTGGAATACTCCTTGGTAATATAACATTTCAAAAATGAAAGAAACGTTGGG
>JAFWBH010000207.1 GCA_017507205.1 Clostridia bacterium | reverse complement strand
ACAGAACGTCTGCAAAAGGAATACATAGACAAATACCTTGAAAATGCTGAGGTCATAAACTACACGGATCTTGGCAAAATCAAGGGCGCAACCACCGTGTTTTATGATGAGCTTCAGGACAGGAATATGAATGGATATCCTGTGGCAAGTGATTTTGTCGGAGCTGACGGCAGGGCATATTCGGTGGATGAATTTGCACAGCTTTTAGAGGACGAGAAAAAGAAATGTCGTTTGAGATATTACTATCTTCCCAAAATGCACGAGCTGTATGTAGGCACAACAGGCAGTGGCAAGACTACAGGCTGTGTTGAGCCACAATTGAGGGCAATATCATCACAGAAAAACAAGCCCAATTTGTTCATTACAGACCCAAAGGGAGAGCTGTTTGACAGAAATGCAAAGCATTTGAGAGATAATGGCTACAAAATCTTTGTGCTGAATTTCAAGGATGTTATGCGTTCGGACAGATGGAATCCTCTTGTAGAGCTTTACGACTTGAAGATGAAGCTTGAATCCATTGGCAATGGTGCGAAGAAGCACGAGCCTATGCCTGTCAAGCAGGGACTTGAAAAAATGGCACCTGAGGATCAATTTGGATACAGCTATATTGAATACGATGGCAAGGCATTTCCAGATGGCAACATATTCTACAAATATCTTGTCTACGAAAAGGATGTGCTTGAAGCAGAGATTGGCAGTCAAATAAGCCAAATCGCTTCAATGATGATCAAGGTGCAGAGCAATACAGATAGATCATGGGAGTATGGTGCACAGGAGCTGTTGAAGGGCTTGCTTTATTGTATGCTTGAAGAGGCAGTGGATCCAAGTGCCAATTTCACCCGTGATATGATGACCTTGAAAACACTTCAAAAATACTATGGTATTTTAAGGAGTGATTTGGTCGATGATGCTGACAGCTATCAAACCGTCGATGGTCATTGGCTGTTGAAAAATAAATCTGCCAGCACAAAGGCACTTCTTCGTATTGCTCTTGGCAACGCACCCAACACAAAGCGTAGCTATTGTGGTGTCTTTGACGGCGCAATGAAGGATTGGTTCCAATCACACATCTTTGCCTTGACCACAGGCAACACTGTTGATCTTGAAGAAGCAGGAGATCAGCCCTTTGTCATTTTCCTCATCACAAGAGATTATGAAAAGAGTGATTTTCTTATTGCAGGGCTTTTTGTTGACTGGACCTATCGTCAAATGATAGAGAGGGCAGAAAGGACCAAAATGCCAAGGGAAACCCACTTTATTCTTGACGAATTTGGCAATATCCCAGAAATCAAGGACCTTGAAAACAAAATCTCAACATCAAGATCTCGTGATGTGTGGTTCCATCTTGTTGTGCAATCATACATTCAAATCAATCACGTTTATGGAGATAATAGAGCTGTCATATTCAAGGACAACTGTAATGCTCAAATATTCCTTGGCGCACAAAATAGAGAAACAAAGGAAACCTTTGCCAAGGAGTGTGGCAAGAAATATATCCCATCCTTGCATTCAGTGCTTGACAGCACAGGAAATGAGCTGGTTGAGGTGCCATTGATT
>JAFWBH010000001.1 GCA_017507205.1 Clostridia bacterium | reverse complement strand
GGCCTTCTGCAATTGCCTTATCGTATGCGATGTCGATAAGCTTTCTTGCTTGTGCAAGGTCATATCCGGTGATTGCGTCATAAGCTTCGTCAAGTGTCTTGTATTCTTTGTCTGCACCATATTCAACACCCCAGAAGTTGCAGAGTGCTTTCTTTGCTGCTTCGAGTGAGCGATATGAGACACTGTTTTCAGGGTCTGCCATAACAGCATTTGAGAAGAGGCCGTATGCGGGTGTTCCTGCAGGATAGAGTGCTGCACAGAGGCCTACACGGTCGATTGAATAGCAAAGTGCTTGACGGAATTCCTTGATTGTGAGGATTGTTTTATTGATTTCTTTGCCAGCTTTTTGGCTTTCAAGCTCTTGTCTTGCTGTGAGCTTTTCCATATCTGAGCAGAGGATACCGTAGAATGTTGTTTCACCTTCGGTGAAGTAGATTGCATCGCTTGTGCGATATCTGCTGAGAAGCTCTGTGTCAAGGCCAAGACCTTCAAGTTGTCCCTTAAGGAACATTTGTTCTCTTGTTGAGATATCATTGACTTGTGTTACAACGATTCTGTCTGTTTCATATTGCTTGCAGACTTCACCGTCAATACCACGGACGAATGTGCCGTATGTGTCTGCATATTTGTCTGTGTAACCAAACCAGTTTTCATTTCTGTCAAAGACCATTTGTTGTCCATCGAGGAATTTGGTTACTTTGTAAGGACCATATGACATGTAAGTGTCAACGCTTGTGCCGTATTTTGATGACCATGCACCAGTTGCGTCTTGAACCTTGCATCTTTCATATGTTTCTTCGTGGACGAGCCAGCTTGTGCCCAGATTGTACTTGATGTAGAAGCCAACGAGCTCATTGTCAACGATAACATCGATTGTGTAATCGTCAATCTTCTTAAGACCAACTTGGTCAAATGTTGTAATAGGATATGTACCGATGTATGAGCATGCAAATTCTGCATAGTCAACGGGACTACCAAAGAATTTATCAATAACACCGTTCATGAGTGTCAAGAGTTCATCTGTCACTTCATAGTAACCTTCTGCTGCACCATCTTCAATGGGTTCTGCTGTTTCCAAATATGCATAGAGTTGTGCAATAGCATAACGGAGATCTGATTTGCCGTTGCCGGTGAATTTCCAATCAATGTATGCTTGGATGTATTCATCAACTGTTGCGTAGTTTGCGATAGGAAGATCTTCATTGAGATCTGTGCCTGAATTCCATGCTGCTGTTGCGTCTGCAATGTATGTTGCGCAGAAATAATCATTATAAATTGCATCAAATGATTCGCCATATGCGCTTGCAATGCCTGTTACGTCGAAGACATAGTTTGCTACTGCGGGGCTGAAGTAAAGATCTTTATCAGCCATAAATGCTGAATCTTCAAGCTTTTCGTCACTTACCATTATTGTTTGTCCACTGTAAACATAGTTCTTTGCATTGTGGATAACAAGTGAGCCGCTGTAGTAGTTTGATGCACGATAGTTTGCAAGTTGAGGATCAAGGAGTGCCTTCATTGAGTACATCCAATCATCTGCTGTGATAGGCTCGCCATTTTCCCATTTTGCATCAGGGTTGAGTGCGATACGGAATGCTCTGCCACTGTCATATGTGGTTGCCTTGTAGTAATCTGTGATTTCTACTGCAAGGAGTGCATCTTTGTCTGCAACTTCATATGCTGCAAGTGCATCTTCTTCGCTTTCGAATCCGAGTGCTGCAAGTGCATCTTCGTATGTGTAACCATGGTCAATGTACATATCAACGACATCACCGATGGTATATGTGTCTGCAAACACTTGGACCTCACCTGCTGCAAGAAGAGTATTGTATTCTTCTTCGTCGATTGCTTCGTAGTCAAATTTCAAGCCATATGACTTTGATGTGTCATCGTTGATGGGATCATAGAGCTTTGCATATTCCTTTGAAACGTCAACGGGATCTGCTGCTGCCATGACAGGAACGATTTCATAGCCGTCCATTGTGTCATTATAAGCAAACTCATAAAGACTGTTGGTGGTGTAGTCAAGGGGCATTGAGTCAGTGGTTGACTTCATCATGTGAGGATTCCATGTTGAAGGGCTTTGTGTCATTGCTGTATAATAGGTGTGTGTGCCAGGGTCAACATCGGGACCGGGGCCATTTGCACCTGTATCCTTGCCACAGACGTCGCACTTGCCGTCTTTGTTTTCATCGGTGTGACCGTCTGCGCACTTATTACATGCTGCGAGCATACCAACACAAAGAACAAGAACGAGAACCATTGCCAACAAAGCGATGAATCTTCTTTGTTTCATTGTTGTTACCTCCATTATTTAAAAATGTGTTTTTTGGTTTGTTTTTTTTGTTTAGCTATGCTATTGATAATCTTACTTTAAAATAGGTTATAATTCCCCATTTCAAATGAGATTATTTACATTTTACCACCGATATTGCTATATGGCAAACATTTTTTTCAAAAAATTTAAAAAATTATCAATTTTATTTGCATAATTAATACATCGACACCCCCTCTCGCGTGCGTATAGGCGCATTTTATATGCACTTCCACTGCTTTTTGCCATTTTAACCCCGTTTTTTGATTTATC
>JAFWBH010000206.1 GCA_017507205.1 Clostridia bacterium | reverse complement strand
GTGCTTCCCGCAGGCGTAAAGCAAGGTCCTGCAAGACAAGTTGCAATCGGTGCAGGTGTGCCCGTTGAAATCCCTGCATATTCACTTAATATGGTTTGTGGCAGTGGTATGAAGGCTGTCATGAACGCAGTTGTGTCCATCAAGGCTGGCATCAACAATCTTGTTGCAGCAGGTGGCACAGAGGTTATGAGTGGAGCACCTTATCTTGTCAGTGGCAAGGTCCGTTCGGGCAATAAAATGGGTGAAATGAAGCTTGTTGACCATATGCTTGTTGACTCACTCACAGACGCATTTGGCAATATGCATATGGGCATCACTGCAGAAAACGTTGCAGAAAGATACTCAATCACCCGTGAGCAACAAGACGCATTTGCAATCAGCTCACAACAAAAGGCAATCGTGGCACAAGACAACGGCAAATTTGTTGATGAAATCGTGCCTATCACAGTCAAGGCTGGCAGAAAGGAAATCGTCTTTGATCAAGACGAATACATCAATCGCACAACAACCCTTGAAAAGCTCGGCACATTGAGGACAGCATTCAAGGCAGACGGCACAGTGACAGCAGGCAATGCATCAGGCATCAACGATGGCGCAAGCTTTGTTATTGTTGCAAGTGAGGAAGCAGTTGCAAAATATGGCCTTAAGCCTATGGCAGAAATTGTTGGCATCGGTCAAGGTGGTGTTGAGCCTGACGTTATGGGACTTGGTCCTGTGCCTGCAATCCGTAATGCACTGAAAAACGCAGGCATGAAGCTTGATGAAATGGAAGTGCTTGAGCTCAATGAAGCATTTGCAGCACAATCACTTGGCGTTGTTCATCTCCTCAGCCAAGAGCATGGAGTTGACAAGGAAACAATCATGTCACGTTGCAATGTAAATGGTGGTGCAATTGCACTTGGTCACCCCGTTGGCGCAAGTGGCAACAGAATCATCGTCACTCTTGCCCACGAATTGAAGCATAGTGGAAAGACATATGGTCTTGCATCACTTTGTATCGGTGGTGGTATGGGAACGGCAGTTGTCCTCAAAAATATCAAATAATGAAATCAATTTAAATAAAAATACAAGGAGAAATATTATGAGATTGGAAGGAAAAGTAGCAATAGTCACAGGTGGAGCAAAAGGTCTTGGTGGAGAAATGGCTCAAACATTTGCAAGAGAAGGCGCAAAGGTCATCGCAGCAGATATGATGCCCCTCACCTATGAATGCGAAAACGTAGAATTCTATCAACTCAACGTCACAGATGGCGAAGCATGCAAGGGACTCTTTGAATATGCAAAGGAGAAATTTGGCAGAATTGACATTCTCGTCAACAACGCAGGCATCACAAGAGATGCAATGACAAGAAAGATGACAGATGAACAATGGGACCTTGTTGTTGACATCAACCTCAAGGGCATCTTCAATCTTGTCCGTTACGTTGGACCCTTCATGGAAGAAATCGGTGGTGGAAGCATCATCAACATCTCATCAGTGGTTGGCGAATATGGCAATATCGGTCAAGCAAACTATGCAGCAACAAAGGCAGGCGTCATTGGTCTTACAAAAACCTGGGCAAAGGAATTTGCAAGAAAGGGCGTGCCTGTAAGAGTCAACGCAATCGCACCCGGCTACATCATGACAGATATGATGAAGACAGTCCCCGAGGATTTGCTCAAAAAATTTGCAGGACTCACAATGCTTGGACGTCTTGGTCAGCCCGAAGAAATTGCAAAGGCAGCATTGTTCCTTGCAAGTGATGATGCATCATATGTCACAGGACACGTTCTTTCAGTCAACGGTGGCATGAGATTGTAAAATCGGCACTTTAACGGAGGAAAATCATATGGTAAACGTTGGAATCGTGGGAATGGGAACATATCTTCCCAACAAAGTGATGACAGCAAAGGAAATTTCAGACGCAACAAACGGCGTGTGGAGTGAGGATGCAGTCATCAACAAGCTTGGCATCGTGCAGAAGTATATTCCTACCAATGAGCCTTGTGATGGCACACAGGAAATGGGTGCGCTTGCAGCCCTCAAATGCCTTGAAAACACTGGCTTTGATCCCTTGGATATTGATGTTATCCTTTGTATCACTGAAGAGTGGAAGGAATATCCTCTCACAACATCTGCATGCTACGTGCAAGACAGAATTGGCGCAAAGAATGCATGGGGCATTGACGTGCAAAACCGTTGTTGCACAGCAGTGTCAGCAATGAAGCTTGCCAAGGATATGCTCATTGCAGATGATGAAATTGAAACAGTCCTTGTTTGTGGTGGCTATCGCAACTGCGATATGATTGACTACACAGACAGTGGCGTATCATTTATGTTCAACCTTGGCGCAGGTGGTGGCGCAATTCTCCTCAAAAAGAATTATGGCAAAAACCTTCTTCTTGGCACACACATTATGTCAGACGGAAGCGTTGTCCACACCTGTGGCAGTAAAATCGGTGGCATAGTGAATCCTGTGACAGCAGAAAATGTCAAGGAAATGAATATGCTTCGTCTTATGGACTCACCCAAGATGAAGGGACTCCTCAACACAGTGTCAATGCCCAACTGGTATCACTGTATTGATGAGGCACTGAGAAAGAGTGGCAAAACCAGAGCAGACATCGACTATCTTGATATACTCCACATCAAACGTTCTGGCCACAAGGGTATGCTTCAAGATCTTGGACTCCGTGAGGACCAAACAATTTATCTTGAAAATTACGGTCACATAGGACAAATTGACCAAATTCTTTCACTTGAGCTTGCACTTAAAGAGGGCAAGGTTAAGGAAGGAAGCACCGTGTGTATGATTGCAGCAGGCATTGGCTACACATGGGCAGCAAATATCATTCAGTGGGGTTAATTCATGGAACTATTTTGTTCATATCTGACAATAATTATTGGCGTGTTGCCATCAATGTGTGCTGGTATTCTTGCCACATTTGCAATTACGCTGATATTTAAAACGAGCTACACCACCAACTTTGCTCAAGGTGTAATCTCTGCATTGGGCGCATATGTCGCAGTAGAGCTTACCCTTGAACACGGGTTGCCCCTTTGGGGTGTTGCAATCATTGGTGTTGTGGTGGCATTCGGAGTTGGCGTTGTCATTGACGTGCTTATATTCAGACAAGGCAAAAACGTCAATGCACTGGGCAAGCAAATCATCACAATGGGACTTATCTCATTGTTTGTGGGCATAATCCCCTTCGTATTTGCAGTCGCCAGCTATGAAAGCGTGCCACTTCAACCCTTCATTCCTTTGACAGAGCAATTGGTCATTGGTGAGGGCGCAACGAGAGTGGCAATCCCTTACAACACAATTATTGCACTTGCAATCACAGCAGTGTTGATGGTGCTTGTTTTTGTTCTTTTACACAAGTCAAAATGGGGCTTGTCAGTCCGTGCAACAGCATCAAATGAAATCGTTGCAGGAATGATGGGCGTAAACACAAAGGTTATCACAGCAATCTCTTGGGGTATTGCAGGTGCATTGGGTGCAGTGGCAGCAATCATTTATGTTGGCAATGCAACCTTCTCAAGCTCACTTGTAATGACCTCAACACAAATCAATGCATTCCTTGCAGGCATTCTTGGTGGCTTCATCACCTTCCACGGACCTGTTGTTGGTGCAATCATCATCTACTTGCTCAACGCAATCGTAGGCTGTATCTGCATACATGTCCCAGAGCTTTCAATGTGGAAGCCCGTGCTGGTGTATGGCATTGTTATGTTGCTGGTCCTCATCAAGCCCCAAGGCCTGTTTGGCAAAAAAATGGTGAAGAAGGTGTAGCGTATGATAAAGACTAACGATTATCTTGTAAAGAAAATGCTCGATGAGCAAGCAAAAGAACGTTCAGCCAAGCGAGCCCTTCAAATTTTCCACAAATTTAAGATAAGTCCCGTCCTTGGTTACTTAATCTTTGCAGCAGTGCTTATTGTGTTGCAATCCTTGTCATCAGACAAGATTATTTCAACAAGCTTTATCAGTGCAGTTGGCTCAACTCTCATTTACTGCATAGTTGCCTTGGGCTTCTGCTTGTTGCTGGGTTATTCAGCACTGGCATCTCTCGGCACGGCTGGCTTCGTTGGCATTGGTGCATACTGCTGTTATTATTGTCTTGCAGAATATGGTGTGGGTGTAGGAGTTGCATTCCTTATGGTTATTGCAGTGGCAATTGGCGTTGGCATCTTTGTTGGTGTCATTTCACTGCGTATTGAAGGTATTTATCTTGCAATCGTCACCCTGGGCGTTTCACAAATCATCAAGGAGGTCCTTGTTGCTCTTGTTGAAGGCTCTGCAAGAATTTCATTCAAGGACATCGTATTGATGGGACAGACCTACTCAGTGAGAGAAATCAAGGGTGCTGTGTTCTATTTGATAGTGGCAGTGTTGCTTATTTTGATGTGGGTTGTCCACAATCTCATCAATAGCCCAACAGGCAGAGCAATGCTTGCAATGAAAAATAGCACATCAGCAGCACAAGCCTTTGGCATTTCACTTATGAAATATAGGCTTCTTGCATTTGTTCTTTCAACAATTATGGCAGCCCTTGCAGGACTTCTTTATATGTTGTATATCAGAAGCGATATGCCCTCAACCAGCACATTGCTCACTTTGTCAACGTCCTTGAATATACTGGGAGCAGTCATCATTGGTGGCACAAAATCTATCTGGGGAACAATTGGTGGCACATTTATCATCTTCGGCATTGATGAAATGTTCCTGCAAGACATTGAGTTTTTCAACGAAAACCCAACACTTATCACCATTGTGTGTGGCTTGTTGGTCATTCTCGTTGTTATGTTCTTCCCCGGTGGACTCGTTCAGCTTGTTCGCACAGGCATCTTCAAGCTGAAAACATTATTTGCAAAATGGAGGGTGCGTAGATATGGCATTGAAGAATGAGTTTTTCGTAAAATGTGTTGATTTCTGCAACAAGCGTATCAACCTGTATGTGACCTATCGTGACCTTGTTTTTGCAGACTACGATGTGCAGAGGGAGAAGTGGGCAAAATCTGCATTTGACAGACTTGAAAGAAAAAAGGCTCCCTTGACCCTTGCTCTTATCAGTGAAGAGGAGGCAAGAGCAGAGGTTGTTGACAAGGCTGTCGCAAAATATGCAAAAAAGCTCAGAATGAAGTATCGTGTTGTCCGTGAGGACGTCAAGCGTAAAAAAGCAAAGCTTTTGAAGCAGGACGAAAATGCAGATCTCACCGAGCTTGACAACCTTCTTGAACAAACCCTCAAGGCACACGAGGAGCTTGTGGCTCAAAGAAAGGCAGAGCTTGATGCTGACTTTGACAAGCATTGGGCAGAGAGAAATATTGATGAAGAGCAATTGCGAGCAGAGCTTGAAAAGCTTGAAGAGGAAAACAAAGCCCTCTACGAAGAAAAGCTTGCAAAGCTTGACAGGTTCTTTGAAAAGAGAAGAAGCTTTTATGGCAAAATCACCGACCTTCGCATCAAATTCTGGCAAGGCATTGACAAGCTTGTAGTAAAATTTGGTGAGGAAAAGGTCGTTGAAGCAGAGGAAATTGAAAAGCCTATTGAAATTTCGGCAGAAAAATGTATAATTGAAGGTGATGAGGTGGTTGATGAGGCCGCCGCC
>JAFWBH010000205.1 GCA_017507205.1 Clostridia bacterium | reverse complement strand
GGCATAAATTACGATGCCCATGTCCCACCAGTCTTTTTCAGAAGTATAGTGGAAATTCACATCCCCGATCCAGGCGCCGTCAGAGCTGCGCTTGATGTAGGCATAAAAGCGTTGAGGCTCTTGGCCTACGATGAAATGCTCATAAAATTCTGAGAGCATTTCTTCCGAATAATCGATGCAGCCAGTGTCCCGGTGATAACCGTCATAGTCCACATCCCATCCCGCGTTATAGGACATAGTTTCTGGGTCGGACATCATTTTCTGATAAAACCACAGATCCTCCAGTTTCGGGATGTACAATTCAAGTTGTTCCATAATTTGCGATCCTCTCTGTCAGTTCATCCACATCCGTTTCCCCGGAAACGACTTTCATAGAATATTTATCGTTGAATATTACGCTTGTTATTTCGTTTTAATTTGACAAAATCAAGAGTTTTCTAGGTTTAGTGTCATTTCAAAGCCAAATGCTGTCGTTTTAGTAAAACTTGCGATGGCAGTGCCACCGCAAGTTCGTTTTCTGATGAAAGGTTATTCTTGGTCGGTTGCAGGCACTTCTTCCAAAGCGGGAATTTCTTCAACTTCAGGAGTGTGTTCCTCACAGCAACCACAGGTGCAATGCTCTTCATCGCCATCGTGGCAATCACAATGACATTCGCCGTCTTCGCAATCGCAGTGACATTCGCCATCTTCGCAATCACAATGACATTCGCATTCACATTGTTCTTCTTCGATGCCGTCACGCTTTCTGATTTCTGCGCAGATTTCTTCATATCTGACTTCGTCAATCTTGTATTTCTTCATATAGAGAATAAATGCGCAGATGAGGAATGCGACAGGAAGCACTGCCATGCAGACCATGAGCCAAATAATTGCACTATCATCAACACTGTTGAGAGCATTTTCAATGGTTATCTTCATGGCTTCATTGCTGATTTCCTTGTTTGCTTCCTTGACAATTGCACCAGAAATCTGTTCACTGATTGCTGCGTATCCAATTGCAACGAGGACGATTGTTTCAATTGCCTTGACAATAGATGAGCCCATCTTTGCCATGAAGGGACGGACTGAAAAGATCATGCCTTCATCACGTTTGCCAGTCTTAAGGTCGTTGTATTCAATGGTGTTTGTCATTGAAATTGTAAGCACTTGATAGAAGAGTGCTTGACCGAATGATGCGATTGCACCAAAGATTGCGATGCTGATAAAGAGTGCTGTTTCTTCAACATTGAGATTGAGCAGGTTTCTCAAAATCTCAACCTCTGTTCCATTTGAAAGATCGAGATGGTTGGTTGCAAGGGCGAGGATGAGCATGATGGCGTATCCACCACAGATTGCACCAAAGCAAACCTTCATAAGCTGTTTTCTTGTCATCTTCTTTGAGAGGATGGGGTAGAGAACAACAATTGCCATTGAAATACCTGTCAGAGCTGTAAACACTGTGACCAGCATTCCGTTGTAGCCATATTTCAGGTACACCCAATAGGTGACCAAAACATTCATAATTGCACTGCCAATGTTGTAGAGGAGCATTGAGCCTGCTGTGACAAGAACCTGGTCGTTTTTGAATATGACCTTGAACATGCCAACAAGTGCATTGTCCTTCTTCGTGCCGTTTGCCTTTGCTTCTGCCTTGGCTGCTTTTTTGGCTTCTCTTACTTGTGCCTTTTCTTCCTTTGACATTTGCTTGAAGGCTTCTTTTTCTGCTTTCTTTGCTTCTCTTTCAGCAATTTCTTCCTCGGTGAGAGGGGGAAGGGGCTTTTCTTGAACTGTCATGCAAGTCATAATTTGACAGCCTGCAAAGAGGAGACAGATGACGCCAGAGATAAGCTGATATGCTGTTTGGGTGTTTCCAAAGAGAGCAAAATCACCGGCTGTAAGAACAGGGATGAGGATAAGGCATGCGCCCATACCAAGACCTGCGCCAACGTTTGCGATTGTTGCAAGGTTGTTTCTGTCCTCTGCGTTTGATGTAAGTGAAGGCATCATACCCCAGTAAGCTATGTCGTTCATAGTGTAGGTGATACCCCATAAGAGATACATGAAGCCAAAGAACACAACATATGATGCGCCTTGAAGTGGCACAAAGAACATCAACATAACAATGACGATGTTGGTGATCATACCAATCATAATCCAAGGCTTGAACTTGCCGACCTTGGTGCGTGTCTTTTCAATGAGCATACCCATAATAGGATCGTTGAGACCGTCAAAGATTCTGCACACAATCATGATGACGCCGATTGCGGCGTATTCTGCAGGTGTCAAACTTTTTGTTGCGAGGGCAAACAATGTGATGTAGGTGTTGACAAGAGTGTAAGTCATGTCACGGCCGATGCCACCCATTGAATATCCCCAAAGGTTGCGCTTTGAGAGCCTTCCTGGCTCTAAAGTTTTAGGTGCTTTTCTACCCATAAAAATCTCCCTTTTAGGTTTTATTTTTCTTTCTTTTGTTGCTATGTTATGTTTATCACACCACTTTGATGTGTTAAAGCCTTGTTTTTGTTGATTTGCGTGTTATCTTAACATTCAAACACAAATGACAAGGGTCCGTCTTGTTATACCCCACAAAAACATTTCTTTTTTGTGGGGACCCCATAATCTATTATGTTGCACGTTCTCGCAACAACAAGAATTAGGGTTGATGTATTTCATCTTAACACTCGAATACAAATGACAATGGTCCGTCTTGTTGTTGCTCGATATACATATGGGCACCAAAGATGCCGTTTTTGACTACGACACCTTCTTGTCGGATTTTCTCTGTGATGTATTCATAGAGTTGCTTTGC
>JAFWBH010000204.1 GCA_017507205.1 Clostridia bacterium | reverse complement strand
GTCATATTCATTTTGCCACCAACATTGTATGTGTCCTTGTTGATTGAAAGCGTGCCAGATGCATCGCCACCACCAATTGAATATTTAGCCTTTTCTGTGGCAGTTGCATTTGAAAGACAGCCAACTCTATAAATGATATATGCAGCAAGAGCCTTTTCATCATCTGTTGCGTCTGGCTCCATGGCTTTTTCAATTTCATCTGAAAATTGTGCAAAATGATCTGTATAATCCATATATATGCTGTCAGACTCTTTTTCTATTGTCAAAGGAGAATGACCAAATGGCTTATAGAATTGTCCGAGGTTTGAGTCGGTTTGCTCTGTAAACCAAATATCCCAAAATACTCCAAGCAGGGTGCATCCGACAATTGCCACAATCACTGCAAAAACAATAAGTGCAATTGCCCAGCCTGGAAGTCTTTTACGTTTTACTTGGTTGCCGTTTTCATCTAGCTTTTGTTTCTCTTTTTTGCTCATAAGTTGCCCCTAATTTAGTATTAACTATAAATACTTTAAAGCCATAAAGGAATTTTGTCAATATGCAATTGACAAATTTGTCATAAAAACTTTGCGTAGCAAAGAAATTTCACATCAAAGAAATAAGGCGTGTCAAATTGACGCGTAAGTATGGTTGTTTTACGGGGTATAAAAGTGGCGAGGATGAAATAAACTAGCTTTATGATGAAAAGGATAGAGGCAAGAAAAAATTTGTTTTGGTGGAGTGTTGGTGGTGTGCTGACTGTGGCAATACTTGGCACCATTTTACATTTTTTATACGATTGGACAGAGGGGAGTGCTGTGGTCAAGCCCTTTTCTGCCATAGATGAAAGCACCTTTCAGCATATGAAAATTTTGTATTTTCCCATGACGATATTCGGGTTGGTGCAGTGGTTCTTCTTCCGAAAGGAATACAAATGCTATTTTGTCATAAAGCTCATAGGCATATTGGTGGGCTTGACGCTGATACCCGTCCTGTTTTACACCTACAACGGCGCTTTTGGCAAATCGCCCGATTGGCTCAATATAACAATATTTATGGTGGCAGATCTATGTGCCTTTGCAGTTGAATATATTCTTTTCAAGAAAGCAGACGGCGACTGCAAGCCAGTGTGGAATATTCTTGCCCTTGTGGGGATAATTGCCACAGGCGTTATGTTTGTGCTGTTGACATATTTGCCACCCAATCTGCCCATCTTCATAAGCCCAGTGTAATTTCTTTTGGTTGACAAACAAGAAAACCTTGCTACAATTAAACCAAATAGGACAAACAAAAGGACAGAAATATGAAGAAAGTATTGCTCGGTGAAACATATAGCTGCTCGGTATATTCAGTGCCCGATAAGGTGGCAGACAATTTGCGAGAATATTGCATGGAATATTGCACTTGGCTTCAAAAATCCCCCGAGGCAGAATCTACAAGAAAGAAATGGAGAAGCCCCAGCGATGACGGCTTCATCAATTACTTGAACAAATTTGCTTTTCCTCAATGCGAGTCCAAATTGGTTGAAGAACTCAGTGGCAAATGCTCATATATTCAACCCAACACCAATATTCCTGACCAATATAGAAACAATCCTGAATACAGTGGACTGCCATATTTTTATTTTTGAGAGTAATAAAAAACGCACCGTAATTGGTGCGTTTTGTTTTGTGTTGATTCAGTTGTTTGATAGGTAAGTGGTGAGGTTTGCTTTCAGCCTCCCATACCTATCTTTCTTTTCTGGCTCTTGCATACGAAGCTCTCTGTTTTGTTTTGTTGCGTGGGCGTAGTCAAGGTCTTTCACTTTATCTCCAAACTGCTCGCTGGCAAGGTCGACAGCCTTTCCGTCAACGATGTTGAAGCAGTGGACTCCACCATTTTCAAGAGGCACCTCATATATATCTCCACCAAAAATGTCTTGCACGATGAAGGCAGTGATTGCACATTGGCCACAGGTGTAATCCTGCTCATTCCACTTGTGACGAAGCCTTGATGTGCAGGTTTCTCTTGTCCAGGAATGGATGAGAGCATCGTATAAATCGTGGATGGTTTCAACCCCTTTATACAGGCGATTTTTCACGAAAAGCTGATGCTCTTGACCATAATATTTGTATTTTGAATTTGTCATAATATTCACTAAACAGGCATTTTATTGTGCAGATTCGCCACTTTCAAGCCTTTGTTTTTCATATTGAAGCATATAAAGGCTGTGATATTTACCCTTGTTTTTCAGAAGCTCATTGTGGGTGCCTTGCTCCAAGATTTCACCGTCAGCAAGCACGATGATATTGTCTGAGTGCTGGATGGTTGACAGCCTGTGTGCGACAATGAGCATGGTGCCTTGTGACATCATCTTTTCAAGAGAGTCTTGGATGAGCTGCTCGGTTTCTGTGTCAATGTTTGCAGTTGCCTCGTCAAGAATCATAACCTCTGGCTTGCGTATCATTGTGCGAGCAAAGGACAGGAGCTGACGTTGACCGGCAGAGAAGTTGTTGCCTCTTTCACGGACCTCTTCGTCAAGGCCCTTGGGGAGCTTGTCAATGAGCTTGTCTGCGTTGACATATCTGCAAGCATTCATAATTTCCTCATCGGTGTATTCCTCGTCGCGAAGGGTGATGTTGCTTCTGATTGTGCCAGAGAAGATGAACACATCTTGGAGCATTTGGCCAAAGTGCTTGCGAAGAGATGATATCTTGATTTTGTTTATGCTTATGCCGTCAATGAGGATTTCACCCTTTTGTATGTCGTAGTTTCTGCACAGCAAAGAAAGTATGGTGGTTTTGCCAGAGCCTGTGGCTCCAACAAATGCCACGGTTTGACCTGCATCAATCTTGAAGGATACATCCTTCAACACCCAGGTGTCAGGAACGTATTGGAACCATACATTTCTAAACTCGATTTCACCCTTGACTTCGTCAAGCTCAATTGCATCGGGGTCGTCAACAACACTTGGCTCCATATCAAGAACGGTGAAGATCTTTTCTGCTGATGCAAAGGATGATTGCAGTCTGTGGAATTGCTCTGCAAGGCTTTGGATAGGGTTGAAGAACTTTGATGTATACATATGGAATGCAACAATAGTGCCACTGCCAATTGCTTGTCCGAGGAATTCTGCACCCTCAATATAGCCCTTTGATGCAACGTAGAACAAACAGAGGTTTGCAAGGGCAAACAAAAGGTAAATGAGAGGACGGAAGATGCCAAAGACATATATGATTTCCTGTGCTGCTTTGAAGAGCTTTCTGTTTTTGCCGTTGAACACATCAACCTTATTTTGCTCCTTTGAGAAAATCTGTATGATTTTCATGCCGGACAAATGCTCGCTGAGATAGGTGTTGATGTCTGTTGTGCAATCCTTTTCACGTCTGAAAGCCCTACGTGTGAATTTACGGAAGATGATTGTAAACAGCACTATGAATGGCACGAAGCAGAGTATCATCAGTGCCAGCAGATAGTTCAAGCAGAACATTGCAATGAGAACACCGGCAACCACAACCATATTTTTGGCAAGGTCAACGATTATGCTTGTAAATGTAATTGAAATTGCATTTGTATCATTGGTGACTCTTGTGACCAGCTTGCCCACAGGGATTGAGTTGAGCTGTTCGTGTGAGAGTGATTCAATGTGAGTGAAAACATCTTCACGAAGGCCAGACACGATTTTTTGACCGGTCTTTTGAAGCACAATTGATTGGAAATAGGTGCTCAAAAGTGAAACCACCAGCACGCTTGCGTATATGCCCACGGCAATATATAGTGATTTCAGCTCAAAGTCAAGGCGCACAAGCTCCTCAATGTGAGAGATGATGAGGGGGGAGAGAATTTCATATGCAATAGAGATGAGCATCAAAAAGCCCACCAGCACGAAATTTCTCCAATAAGGCTTGGCATATCTCAATAGACGGCGAATAATCTCGCTATCCTTGATTTTACGGTCAAAGCCCATAGACTCCTTTTTGTCTTTGACAAGAGCAAAGGCTGTGAGAAGGACGGCAGACACTGTGCCAAGAATTGCACCGATTACTAGAAGGGGAAAGTACTCACGCATTGATATCGCCCTCCTTTTCATCTTCAAGTCTTTGTAGCTCAACAGTTCTGTGATATTCCTCACAGGTGTTGTATAGCTCATCATGATTGCCTACGGCAATAACTCTTCCGTCATCAACAAACACAATCTTGTCCATAGACTGAATTGTGGACACACGGTGGGCAATGAGTATGGTCGTCTTGCCCTTTCTTGTGTTTTCAAGGTTGGTGAGGATTGTCCTTTCAGTGTTGGTGTCAACTGCTGACACAGAGTCGTCAAGGATGAGAATGGGGGCGTTCTTCACAAGGGCACGAGCAATTGATATACGTTGCTTTTGACCACCTGATACGGTGACGCCTCTTTCACCAAGGACTGTTTCATATCCCAAGGGGAATTCAACAATATCTCCGTCAACGCCAGCATATATTGCGCTTTGCTTGACTGCCTCGGGGTTGTCCTCATCAAGTGAAAATGCAATGTTGTTTTCAATGGTATCACTGAAAAGGAAGTTGTCCTGAGGCACATATGAGCAAAACTCACGGACACGCTTGATGGGGATGTCGTTGACATCGTGGCCATCAATAAACAGAGTGCCGTCCTCAGCGTTGTAGACACGAAGAATGAGGTCAACAAGAGTGGTTTTGCCTGCTCCTGTGCGTCCGATGATGCCAACGCTTTCGCCAGCCTCAATCTTGAAGGATACATCCTTCAATGCCTCATATTCTGCACCGGGATATGTAAATGTAAGGTTTCTGAATTCAATTGCACCCTTGATTTCTTCAATATCCTCAACACCCTCACGATCAACCACATCAGGCTCTGCGTCAAGAAGCTTGTTGATGCGCTTCAAGGATGCCTTGCCCATTGAGTGCATAGCAATAAGTTCAGAGATTGCCATGATAGGCCAGATGATTGTGTTGAAATATGCGATGAATTCAATGAGCTGACCTGCGTTGAAGGTTTTGTTGTAGACAAGATAGCCACCATAGCCAAGAATGATGCAGATGACAGACTCAATGAAGAGGGTCACAAGGACGTGGAGAAGGGTGGATGCCTTTGTGTAAGCAACGTTGGCATCCTCATTGTGCTTGTTCAGACGCTTGAATGCCCAAAGCTCCTTGAATTCCTTGACAAAGGCCTTGATGACAGCAATTCCAGAAAAGCTTTCCTGTGAAAAGTCTGAAAGAGAGGAGAAGGCTGCTTGTCTAGCATCCCATCTTTTGTCCATTACATTGCCAAGGACAATGCTTATTGCCAGCATAAATGCCATGGGGATAAGTGAAAGGAGAGCAAGAAGCCAGTGCATGCTTGCCATTTTAAATATGGCAAGGCCACCTAGGAACAGAGCATCTCCAAACATCATAAAGCCCCAGCCAAAGCACTCCTGCACTGTTGCAATATCGTTGGTAAAGAGGGACATAAGGTCGCCGACCTTGTTCACTTGATAAAATTGCTGTGAAAGGTCCTTTGCCTTCAAAAACATACTTTCTCTCAAATGCATTTCCACTCTGTGACCAGAGCCGAAGAAACAAATTCTCCATGCAAAACGACCCACAACAATGAGGGCAATGATGACAAAGAAGGGCGCACAGATATGGTCAAGGACGAAGTCCATATTGAAGGCATAGGTGAC
>JAFWBH010000203.1 GCA_017507205.1 Clostridia bacterium | reverse complement strand
GCTTTTGCTTTTGGTTGTATATATAATTATTGCTGTGTCGGCCTGTATACATGGAATGTCCTTTTTGGCAGTGGTGCCTTTTATGATTTTAGGCTATCTATGTGGGCGTTTTGTGACTGTCCTCGTTGGATCATATGGTGGAATAGGATTGATGAATTTAATTTTTGTCTATCTGCCGTTTTTCATTGGCTCCTTTATATGCCTATTGATTGGTGCATGCATTGCGCAAAGACAATGCAATATGTGTGCATCAAACAATTCGCTTTTAAGGCCTTCTATTGCAACAATATTGAAGGCATTGGGCGTAAACATGCTTTTTAATTTTATTGTCTTTCTTCTCATTGGAGCTGTCACTAAGGTCATCATTGTTGTGATCTGAATATTTGATTTTATGTTGCACAAAATAGTTCAGAGGTGCAATATGAATTCCAAATTTATCAATATTACAAATCGCAAAAAAAACAAAGAATTTATGGCTGGCATCAATGTTCAGGCAATGATAAGCGCATTGCTGATTTTTGCCATTTCATTGTTTATGTTGTTTACATCTTTACCTATAGGTAAAGAAATCGCTTCCGGAGAGGAAATGTCCATCAACGGAAAAGCTTGTTATCTTGTTGACACATCAACAGGAACGGAGATGTATTCTAAGAACTCAGACATGCGTCCGCCTATTGCAAGTATGGTCAAGATTATGACAACACTCCTTGCATTTGAGGCAGTTGAAAGAGGAGAGCTTTCACTTGATGAAATGATCGCCGTCAGCGAAGAATCGGCAAGCATGGGTGGATCACAGGTTTTTCTTGACGCTGGCAAATCATACAAGGCAGGCGAGCTGATGAAGTCAATTGTTGTTGCGTCTGCAAACGACAGCTGTGTTGCAATTGCAGAGAGGCTGGCAGGCAGTGTGGATGGGTTTGTCAAGGATATGAACACACGAGCCAAAGAGCTAAATATGTCAAACACTAATTTCGTCAACTGCACAGGACTTCCAGCTCCTGAAAGCTATTCAAGTGCAAAGGATGTGTCAATTATGTTTAGAGAATTGATCAAGCACCCTGTATATTTTGATTATGCCGGTGTTTGGCTTGAAGATTTTGTCCATCCAGACGGAAGAACAACCTGTATGACAAATACAAACAAGCTTGTAAGGTTTTATGAAGGATGTGACGGTGGAAAGACCGGTTTTACAAATGAGGCAAAGTTTTGTTTGTCTGCAACTGCAGAAAGAAATGGATTGCGTGTTGTTGCTGTTGTCATAGGTGCCGACAGCTCAAAAGATAGGTTCGGAGCAGTAAGCAACCTGTTTGGTCACGCATTTGCAAATTATTCTGCAAAGGTAATACAGCCTAAGGATAATTTGATTGACAACTCTATAAGAGTTGTTGGTGGCAAGAAAAAGCAAATATCAATAGGCTTAAAGGATGATTTGAAGGCGCTTGTTAAGAGAGGTGACGAAGGCGAATATCAAGTTCATTATCAGCTTGTTGAAAAGATTAAAGCACCTGTCAAGGCTGGTGATGTTGTAGGAAAGGCATTGCTCACAAGAAATGGTGAGGTAATAAGCGAATATGAAATTGTGAGCAAAGAAGATATCGAAAAGGGCAATTTCTTCGATTTGCTCAAAGGTATTTGTGGAAGTTGGTAATCAATCAAAATTTTGGCTCAAAGAGGGATAAATCCCCCTTTGGGCTTTTTTTATTTTACTTTTTAACGTTTTTATGTTAGAATAGCTACAAGTGTGCGTGTATGTGCATGCAATACGCTTGCTCTGCCTGTGCGCAATAGCAACAAACGAAATCATACTTCAAAGTGGATATATGGAAAATCTTGAAAACCAAAATTTAATTGAGATGCCCGAAAATCAAGAGGTCGTGACAAATGATAATGAGGCAATCGTGGCTGTGAAGGAACAATCATCACAGGTGATTTTGCCTTCAGAAAATCCCACAACTGATGCAGAATTTTTCACCGTGCATTCAACAGTTGTTTATCACATCAGCGATTTTGATGGCCCTATTGATATGCTTCTTGAGCTGGTCAAAAGTGCAAAGATCCGAATTGAAGATATTTTTATCAGCGAAGTCACAAAGCAATATGTTGACATAATCAAAGCAACTCCTCGTGAGGAGCTGGACTATGAATATGCAGGTGAGTTTATTACATTTGCAGCAGAGCTGGTTTACTTAAAGTCATTGCGCACCTTGCCCAAGGATGATGAGGATGTAGAGGATGATGAAATTGATGAAAGAAGAGATTTCATCAACAAAATCAAGGAATATGCTCTCATCAAGGAGCAGGCTGAGAAAATGCGTGATATGGAAACAATCAACCGTTTTGTCAGGGAGCCTGTATTTTCAGACAAGGACTATCGGGTTTGTCTTACAAATTTCTCATTGCCAAAGCTTGTTGAGGCATTTGCAAGAGTTCTTGCCAACTCTGAAAGAGCCGTTCGTGATGCAATTCCCAAGAAGGTTGTCAAGGATAGATTCTCGGTCAACGAGCAAATGAACAACATAAAAGAGCTTATTTACTACCATGGTTCATTTGATTTTGAATTCTTGTTCCAGCCAGATTTTGACAGAGGGGACATAGTTATAACATTTCTTGCAGTCCTTGAGCTTATGAAGTATGGCATCATAACTGCAACGCAGGATGAGGCATTTGGAAAGATAATCCTCTACAAAGTAGAGGGAAACGAAGATATAGTAATTGGAGAGAGTGAAGATGGAGAATATAAATAATGTTGTTGAAGCAATAATCTTTTCTTGTGGACAACCCATTCAAAAGAAGGATATTTGCGAAAAAGTACCTGAACTCACCACACAAGAGCTGAATAAAATTGTCAAGGATCTTCAAAAGAAGTATTCTGGAGATTGTGGTGTTTTGCTCGTTGAATTTAACGGCAAGCTACAATTTACATCAAATCCCAGATATGGTGAAACCGTTGCAGATGTTTTGACACCTCTCAAAGAGAAATCATTGACAAAGACTCTCCTTGAAGTTCTTGCTACAATCGCTTATAAGCAACCTATCACAAAGCTTGAGATAGAAGATATGAGAGGTGGCGTCAACAGCGAATATGCCATCACAGGACTCTTAAAGGCAGGTCTTATTGAGGCAGTGGGCAGAAAGAAGGCAGTCGGCAACCCCATTCTTTACGGCACAACCGATGAGTTCTTGAAGAAATTTGAGATTTCATCTCTTGAAGATCTTCCCGATTTGGTTGAGGTTATGGAAAAAATTCAGCTCATCTACGCACCTCCTCAAGAAACATTGTTCTCCACAAGAACAATCATTGGTGAGGACGGAGAAGAGATTGAAATTGTTGAGCCAATTGAAGGGACAGATGATGACGATGATTCTGATTTCGATGAGGAGCTTCCAGACTTCCTTGATGGTGAAGAGTACAACGTCTTTGATTGATTAAATTCGATGTATAAAACAGCACTCGTAAGGGTGCTGTTTTTTTTTGTGCAATTAAAGGTATAATTGCATAAAAAATTAGGCATTTCACAACCTAGTAATATGACAATTTTAATATGCTTCTTGGTGTTGGAAATGATGATTTTATTGTTGGTATTTCCTCTTTGCATTAAGCTTAAAATCTGTCTGTCATCAAGCATCGGAAAAGCAATTTTTGCAGTGAAAATCTGGAATTCAATTCCAATAATTTTAAAGCTGGAAATATTAAAAGAACGGTTTAGAATATCGGTTAATGGCAAAATAATTCAAAAGAAAGGCAAGAATAAAAGCAAGAGCAAAAAGAAGAAAGCGCACAGCATTTCTTGGCTCAATATTTCAAAAGATATATTAAAGCTTGTTGAGAAAGTTGACCTGCTTATTTTTGTTGGTGGAGATGATGCTTTATCGGCTTGCTGTCGCCATGCTGTAGCATTGAATTTGTTGAGCATATTTGATCAAAAAATAGACAAGCAGTTGATAGCTGTTGGCTGTGAGAGG
>JAFWBH010000202.1 GCA_017507205.1 Clostridia bacterium | reverse complement strand
TCAATGCGTCAATTGATGAGAGGACACCATAATAGGTGCGCTTGATATATTCCTTGTCGTCATCGGTCAAGTCCTCTGCATACATCAAAAGCTCAATGCCTGCGTCATTGCTTTCATTCAAAAATGAATGCTCAAATAAAAGCTTGAATACTGTTTCTCTTGCGATTTTTCTCATAGTGGTTTATTGTGGCAATACTTTTTTCACGTGAATGTTGACTGAGTGAATGTGATATTTTGTTGAGCCTTCAACCTCTGCCTTGACCTTTTCTTGCACTGCTGCCACAACTGCTGGAATTGTGTAGCCGGGATGAATGTCAACTGTGATGTCAATGCTCACCTTGTCATTGGGCAAAAATGACACAGATGTGCCAGTGCCAAACAACAATTTTTTGATGCCTTCATTTTGGTGAAGAACAACGCCTTCAACACCCATTGTTGCATCGATTGCCAATGATCTTATTACGTCCGAAAATACGGACAATTGTTTTTTGTTATTATCCTTTGCCATGTGCTTATTATAGCATACCACTTTTTTTATTGCAACAAAAAATCTCAAGCCCATTGCATTTCATTTTGATACAACAGGCTTGAGAGCAATTTATACCTTCTCGTTTAATTGTATGGAATGATTTTTACATCAGTTGCACCATATTCAGTTTCCTCTGTGATGATTGAAAGGATTTGTGTGGCTTCATCTGCTGACAGCTCCTCTGTGCCAACAACCACATTTACACCATTATCACTGATGGCAACCACTGCATCATCAAAGCCCTTTGCCTTGATCAATGCTTCAAGTGTCAGCTCCTGCTCCATTCTCATAACCAAGGCAAGCTTTTGTTGCTCGGCTGATGCCTTGCTCTCCTCACTGACCTCTGCTGATGCAATGATTGAATCAAGATAAAGATACTCTGACTCTCTTGTTGATTCTCTATCACTGCGATAGGTTGCAAAGAAGGTTTCAGTGACTCCATCTGCATTGGCAGGTTGATCTGTTTGATTGTTGAGAAGCTTGTCATTGAGTGCCCAATTGAGCACACCTGTTGCAACAAGCAATACAACCATCACCGACAATACTATTGCTTTTTTTGTTCTGGGTTTTATTTTCATAATTCCTCCTAAATCTTATTCCATTTGATATACTTCAACAATGCTTTTGTCAACGCCCATTGCTGTTGACGTGGCATCTAAAAGCTTCAGCATAACCGAGATATTCTCTGCCCCCTCTGCAATGACGAGGACACCAGATATTTCATCACCATTTCTTGTGATCATTGTTTTGACCTCACCGACACCCTCAATCTGCGAAAGAGTTGTGGCAAGACGTGTTTCCTCATCATCCATATAGGTGACCTCAGAGGGTTGGAAATCTCCTACACCAGAGTATATGATGAGGCCTATGGCAATTATGACGGCAACAATCATTATCTTCAAGTTTTTTATGCCAGCCAGCTTTTTTGCAAATGGATGACTTTTGATTCTTTCAACAAAGCTCTGCTTTCTCTTGTCAACCACTTCCATACTCAACGCTTACCTTCACCCTTTCACTTGATATGTTAAGAGCCTTTGAAACAAGCTCCTTTGTCCTTGATATATGTGTATTCTCTTGGTCATCGTCTATGCCTGAAAGACAAATTTTTATCATAACAAAGTCAATTTCTCTCACACTTCCCTCTTTTGTGACAATTTCCACCCTTGATAACACC
>JAFWBH010000201.1 GCA_017507205.1 Clostridia bacterium | reverse complement strand
TGTGACCACCATTGGCTCACATGCCTTCTATGATTGCACCAGTTTGATAAGTATAGACATCCCCGACAGTGTGACCGCCATTGGTAGATCTGCCTTCAGTGGTTGTCTTAATCTTAAAGAGATAATCAACCATTCCAATTTAGCGTTAGACCGCGAGTATTTGGGGATAAATGATGATGTTGAAATTGTCAATATGAATGATTTAAGTGATTAATTTTAGAGGATAAACCCTTGGATATTAAAAAATAGCGGTCAACAAGACCGCTATTTTTTGTTGGGTTTGAGTATTACCAGTCAAAATCATCAAAGCTTGTTCTTTCTTTTTTATTTGGCTTATTGTCCAATTTTACGAAGGTGTATTTTGGGCCTGAGATTGGGTCTATGAGGTAAGGCGTGCAGGTGTTGAGTCCGTCTGGATTGAGAAAGTGCTTGTATGTGCCTTGCTCTGCGCAGATATAGCTTCTGATAAACTGGGATGTGATGACAGGGGTGTAAAGTCGTTTCACATACATTTGACCGGGGACAATTTGATCAAGTCGTGTGACAGGCACAAGAGGTATTTCCACAAGCTCGTTGTTTGTGCTGTCAAGGACTGAATGCAGTGATGGGATGTGGTGCTTGCCACATTCCTTTGAGAATGTTTCCTTGGTTTCTCTATTTTGTGCGCCGAGGAAGACTTGCGCGTTGCAGTTATCCTTGAAAATTATCGCTCTGTTGTCACCATAAACATGATTGATTTGGATGTATGATTGCACAACCAAATGGAACCACACATCACGAGATCTTGATGTTGAGATTTTGTTTTCCAAATCCTTGATTTCAGGGATGTTGCCAAACTCATCAAGCAAGAAGTGTGTTTCTCTTGTTTTTTTGGTCCTTTCTGCCCTTTCAATCATCTGTCTATAGGTCCAGTCAACAAAGAGTCCTGCAATAAGAAAATCGCTCTTTTCATAATCTCTTGTAATAAGGAAAATAACAAAAGGTTGATCACCTATCTCGTCAATCTCAACAGTGTTGCCTGTGGTCAAAGCAAAGATGTGTGATTGGAACCAATCCTTCATTGCGCCGTCAAAAACACCGCAATAGCTACGCTTTGTGTTGGGAGCATTGCCAAGAGCAATACGCATACGACCCCTTGTGCTTTCTGACTTGTTTTTCACAAGCCAATGACGGTCAAGGGTGTTGCCATCGTCAGAGTCAACCAAATCCGCTCTCAAAATTCCATAATACTTTTGAAGGGTTTTCAAGGTCATCATATCTCTTGTGAATCCAGAGGCTGGGTCAACGGCCTCTTCAAGCATACAATACAAAAGGCCTTTGAGCAGTTCTTGTGCGCCATATTCCCAAGATTTGTCGGTGTTGCTCTGCACCCTGATCATCATTGAAGCAATTTGGTTTATTTGCGATGCGATGTCCGCTTCAATTGTTTCCTTTTCGTACATGAGGTATTTCTCATATGTATCCTCATCGGGGAATGCCTTGCCATCATACTCAATATAGTCAAAAATAAACGCACTATCCGCCGCCATTTTTTCAAGATGTGGCTTCACGGGCAGACGCTCTGCCATTTTGGCATTCTCACCAATTTCGTCAAGCTTCATTTTAAGGTCATACAGCTCAACCAGCGGATTCCATCTGTCAGAGCGCATAGTATTCTTAAAATTGAGGACAAAAATCTTGTAGCCTTGCTCTTTAAGATGCTTTGCATTTCTGTCAAACAACTCGCCCTTTGGATCTGTGATAAAGAGGTTTGGTTTGTTCTTTTGTGAGGATATAGCACGAAGTTGAGGCTCAACACAACCTGTGGTCTTGCCACTGCCCGTTGTACCCACATAAAGCTCGTGCATTTTGGGGAGATAATAGTATCTCAGCTGGCACTTCTTCTGTTCCTCTTTTGAAAGCTTTGCAAACTCCTCAACAGAGTACGCATTTCCATCACTATCCACAAAATCACTTGCCACAGGGTATCCATTCATTTCGGTGTTGGGCAAGTCCTTGTATAACACAGTTGTTGCACCCTTGATTTGACCAAGGTCTGTATAATTGATAATCTCCGCATTTTCAAGATAGTTGTCTATGTATTCTTTTTGCAAACGATCTGTTATTGACAATTTCATAATATTTCACCTCAATTAAAACCAAGTTTTTTAAGGACAGTGGGTCTTTCTGATGAGTTGGTGACATTTCTCCACGCCTTCTCTTCATATTTGTTGATGTACTTCATTCTATCGTAATAGTCCAGTTCCTCTGATGACAAGGCTTCAATGAAGGAAAAGTCAATATCAAACTTATTGTGGGCATATATGACATCTTGCTTTATTGTTGAAATGTAAATGTAATAGGTGCGGGCATCCTCTGAATACTGCTCCTTGTCTTGTTTTGAAAGAACAGTCACGCCTGCTTTTAGATAGCGGGCAGAAAGCTCCGCCACTTCGCCAAATATCTTCGCCTTGTCCTCTTGTCTGTCAAGCTTATATACATAGGCAAGAAGTCGCATTGATGGGATATCTCCCCACAAAGCACATTGTGTCAACCTTCTCTCCGCCGCCACAAAATCCACATCACAGCCTATGCCCAAGGCACGGAGTATCCCCACCTGTCTTGTGGTGTTGATATTGCCCGTTGCACTTGCTGTGTTTATCTTCTCAAAACGGATTTCTGGCTGATAGACAACATAATGTGTATAGTCAAACCATGAGGGATTGATTCCTCTATTTTCTCGTCCGGTATTTTCTCGTCCGGCTATATTGTCAAGCTCTGAAATGACATCTGCTTTGATGTCAATCAAGATCTCCTCATCGGTGCAGTCATCTCCGCTACGGCGAAGGCTATATCCCGCAGTCTTGTCCTTTGTAATGCTCAACACACCCATGTCGTCAAGTATTGTATGAGCGCAATGTTCAATCAAATCCCTGTCAAGGCCATAAGCATTGCCAATAAACTCAATTATTCTGGTTCCGTCTACCTTCATTTTGGGCGTGTGATCGTTGGACATCATTGCTGTTGCCAACACCATATTGTAAAATGCTTCATAGTTTTTGAAAATCATTTCTTCCTTCATTTGTTTTCTCCCGTGCAATGGATTGTCTTACGACCATATGTTTAATTCTAACATTATATGGACAACTTTTCAATACCCATTTTCAAAAGAAAAGGCAAAATGCGTAAAATAAAAACGACACACCCTGATGTGTGTCGCTTTGCCTTATTTCTTGTTGACCAGTTCCTTGTATTTTTCAAGGTCAATTTTGCCCGTTGCAAGCATCTTTTCTGTCCACAGCTGTAATGTTTCAACAGTGATTGATATGCGTTCCAAATCTCTTTGGATTTTGATAAAATCCTCAAGCTCCTCGTTGTCAATGTTGCCGTCTGCTGTAATCTCAATGAGCCTCTCCTGCTTCTTGCCCATAGTGTTCAATGATGCGAGCATCTCAAGAACAACCTGTGACAAATCCTTGACATTGACCTCTGGCACATATTTCATGCCAATAGGACACTCGTGTGCGCAATAATGGTTGAAAAGTGCTGGCTCCTTGTATGCCTTTGCAAGTGCGCAAATATCCCAAGGATCTGGGCTTATCTTCTCATTTTCAATTCTTTCAATTCTGAAAGGCTCAATGTCAGTCAGCTCTGACACTTTTTCACGGCTGTAGCCAAGATTTTCTCTCAACACTTGATATCTTGTCTTGTTTTCTTTTGTGGAAACACGTCCCATTTTCTTCTCCTGCGCGCCACCCAATCATCCTGTCGCAGCTTCTCCCATAGGCGCTAATGTCTTAATGCCTTAATAATACCCTTTTTGCCACCACCTTGTCAAGCCAATGACCACCCTATCCATATCCTTCACGTCAACATCACGAAACAGCAAAAAATTCCCCCTTGGTGAAAAAAAGAAAAACAATGAGCAAAGTTGAGTTATGTTCTTTTGTTATATAACAACGTAAATATCGTAGTTATAGTATTTAGTTTTTACAGTGCCACCCT
>JAFWBH010000200.1 GCA_017507205.1 Clostridia bacterium | reverse complement strand
CTTCTTTTTCTTTTTTGTCAACAACATAGTTGCAGATGACCATTGCCACGGGATAGAGCATTGCTGCCGCCGCCATAAGCACCCATGTGATGTGCCAATCGTCTGTGACGATGTTCCAAATGAGGTATGGCACAAGTGCAATCATCCAATAGACGAAGGTGACGATGTTTTTCAGCTGACTTCTCTTTTTGCCAAGGTCGGTGTAGTCTTCCTCGCGAAGAAGCTTTTGCATTGATGCTTTTTGCACATTGACCACCATAAAGATGCTTGTTGCTATGGATGCAATGACCATTGCAAGTGCCACCATATAGTGGAATATAATTGTTCCTTCAATAAGATTATCTACAATTGAGCCAACGATGATGGGGATTGGTGCGAGGATTGCTGTGCATACGCCAACAATTGTCCACTTCTTAAATGCGCCACTCATTGCCTTTTGCTTTTCCTCAATTATGCCCTTTACGCCATATTCAAGGTCAAAGGGCTCAATCTTGTCAAGAAATTCATATTGCTTGTTTCTGTTGCCACAGACAATGAACATTGGCACTGCCACTGCGATAAGGACAAGCATTACAATGAGTCCAATGATAGAATATATGTCACCATTTGTTGTTTGCTCTGAATATCCACCAAGGATAATAAGTGCCACGGGTGAAAGGATGCAAAGGAGTGCGCCGATTGCTGTCAGCCAGCTGTTTTTCTTCTGCGTTGCAAGATATGTGTTGGCATCCTCAAGAGAGATTTTTCTCACAGGCTTTTCCTCTGCCACCTCTGCGATTTCCTCGTCCTCAATGCTATCCTTCAAAAGATAGTCAGTGGTCACGCCAAAAAGCTCACCAAGCTGCATAATCTTGTCAAGATCGGGTATGGTCTGTGCGCTTTCCCACTTTGACACTGCTTGACGAGATACATTCATCTTGTCAGCCAGCTCCTCCTGTGACCAGCCGTTCTTTTTGCGTTGTTTGATAATCTTGTCTGCTAAAATCATTTTTGCCTCCATTTCCGTTTTCGGATTTGTTTTGTGCCTTCATTATATCCCGGGCACTCCTCAAAATCCACCACCCTACGGCTTGCAATTTGTCAACTGACAGGTTGCATTTTGGTTTTTTCTGTCAATTATCGGTATTTTTCAATCAAATCGGCAACTTTCCCTGCCACTTTCAAATTATACCATAGTTTCGTCTTGTTGCAAGACATTTTGCAATTTTCCTATCGGGCAACAAAAAAGAGCGATGGCTCATCGCTCTTTTAATTTCATTAGTCAAGGTTTTCTATGAATTCTTTAAGCTCATCAAAGCTTCCGTGAGGGAATTTGTTGATGTCTGTGCCACTCTTGTTGATGAGGTCGTCAGTGAGAAGGAACACTCTCATTCCAAGCTGTGTGGTGATCATATCCTCGTCAACATCGTTGCCAACCATAAGACACTCCTCGGGGTCAAGGTTCAGCTCTGCAATGATGTCCTTATAGTAGTCAAGGTTTGGCTTGCAGTGTCTGTATGCTTCAAAGGTGGTGATCAGCTCAAAGTCCTCTGGGTCAAGACCTGCCCATCTTGCTCTGCTTTCTGTCGCAATGCGTGGGAATAGAGGGTTGGTTGCAAGGACAACTCTAAGCCCCTTGCCCTTCACCTGCTTGATGATCTCGTTTGCCTTG
>JAFWBH010000199.1 GCA_017507205.1 Clostridia bacterium | reverse complement strand
TCGCTCTCAATAGGCTCCTTCCGGGAGGGAGCTGTTGCCGAAGGCAACTGAGGGAGAATGCGAAATAGAACTCCTTCCGTCAAGGCAGAGCCTTGCCACCTCCCTCGGAGATGGAGGCAACGGGCGATTCGTGAATCGCCCCTACAGTTAAACTCCTAGGAATAACTCTACATAAATCTAAACCACAACGCACACTGCGTGTGCAATTCATGAAAGCTTTGCTTTCAATTCATGGAGCATAGCGAGAATTCATGAAGGTATAGCCTTCAATTCATTTAAAAAGCAGGCCTGATCAGGTTTGCTTTTTTATACATTGAGAGTGAAATCTAACATTTTATTGTCATATTGCCGATGCGCTTGTCATAGTATTTACAACGGAGGCGATTATGTTTAGATACGAAAAAATTGATGCTATTTCAACCACCTTTCTGACACCTATTGAAAGAGTGGTGGAATTTACACCTCGTGGTGCAGATAATATTGCAAAGGTCTTGTCCTTGTCCGTTGATGGCAAGGCTCTTTCACACAATTGCTGTGACGGATACGCGGACATTTCCGGCAGAGCTGATTTCACCCTCATTTATCTTGATTACGATGGCAATCCTTCAAGTGCCAACTACAACGCAGATTTCAACGTGCGTCTTGATGGCGATATGGTGGCGTCAGACAAATTGTCTGTGGGCATAAAGGTCATTGAATGGAAGGTGTCGTCTGGCGATATCCTCACTCTTTCTGCTGTTGTAAAGGTCTATGGTATGGTGACAAAAGCAGTCCCTATCAATATGCTTGCAGACGCAGACAACAGCTATATGACAACATCAAAGGTGGTCATTCCAACCTCTGTTGCCACCACAGGATATTCCTTCCCCGTTGATGAGGAAACAACAGTTGGCGATGTTGAAAAAGTTTTGTCACTTTCAACAAAATGCAGTTTAACACATACAAAAGTGAGGGATAAACAGCTTGATATGTCAATTGACACAACTGCGACCATAACATATATTGAGGATGGTCAGATGAAAACTGCCACCTTCCTTGTGTCATCCGAGGAGTCCGTTGCCATAGATGAAATTATGGTCGGTGACAGAGCTTATGTTCTGCCACAAGTGAAATCTGCAAAGGTTGTTCTTGCTGGGGTGACCGGTGAAAACATACTTCGTTTTGAAGGGGAAATCACTACCTCTATCTATGTGACAAGATATGAGGAAAAGGAGATTGTTGAGGATGTGTTTATGCTGACTCACAGCACCACCATTGAACGTGAAAACACCACCTTGACTGCCTTTGTAGGCACTGGCTTTTTCAAGGAAAGAATATATGGTGAAACAGACCTTCCTGACTGCGACAATGGCTCTCTCATAGGTGTGCCAGCGTCCACTGCATTTGTTGCAAAGGCTGTGAAGGATGAGGATATGAATGTAGAGGGCATTGCAACAGTTGAAATCATCTACTCTGTGGATGGTGACATCCGTTCTGCAAGAGCCGAGGTGCCTTACTCTGTGAGCCTCATTGGAGATTTTACAGACAAGGTTGTCACAAGAGTGTCTGTCCTTGACAACAGCGTGAAAATCAAAAACCAAACTGCAGAAATAAACCTGCTTCTTGGCTTTGAAATCTCGTCCTTTGCAGAAAGCGAGGTGAAATATATATCCTCTATTGAGCTTGGCGAGGAAAGAGAGGTCAACACATCAGGGCTGTCAATGTATGTGGCAAATGACGGAGATACAATGTGGGATGTATGCAAGGCTCTCACAGCCACACCTGAGCAAATTATGTCACAAAATCCAACCCTAACCTTCCCATTGAAGCAATGCGACAAGGTGCTGTATTTTAGACAGCTGAAAGGATAGAGAAAAGCCACCAACAAGGTGGCTTTTTTGTGAATTGAAAACATTGTTTTCACAAATTCTCACACCGTTCCATTCTAAACTTAATACACTTTATTATTGAAAATCTACATTATTTATGGTATATTAGAGATATGAAAAGAGCAGAAAAACAGCTGAAAATACCTGCAAAGGTCAATCTTTCACTTGAAATCACTGGGGTGAAGGGTGGTTTGCACACTCTCAAAATGGAAACTATGGCAGTTGATTTGTTTGACGTGGTGACCTTTGAGGGCGTAGAGGGTGACAAAATTGACATCGAATTTGGCACTGCATTTTCAGGCTTTGATGAGGACAGATTCCGTCCTGTCATAGACAAGGCTGTTGATAAATTTGTTGAACAATATGGCGCAGTTGGAGCAAGGCTTATCATTGACAAAAGAATACCACTTGGAGCAGGGCTTGGTGGCTCATCATCGGCAGTGGTTGGAGTGGTGAAGGCTCTTGAAGACTTAAAAAACACCAAGGTAGATGCACAGTTTTTGCTTTCACTTGGGTCGGATGTGCCTGTTGTTTACAAGGGTGGCAGAAATCTTGTCACTGGGGTCGGTGACCTTGTTGAAGGCCTTGAATATCAAGAGAAGCATTTTGTAATTTTGGTTGGTGGAGCTGTGGATAGTGGTGAGGCGTATAGGCTCTTTGACGAGATAGGCGCAGAGAAATATGGCAAGAGAGAAAACCATCTTGAAAAATCTGCTCGAAGGCTCAACAACAACGTTATTTTGGCAAGAGAGGCTCTTGAAAGGGCAGGGGCAGAGGATGTTGTGCTCAGTGGCAGTGGCAGTGCTGTGGTCGGCGTTTTTGACCATTGTCAAGAAGCAAAAGAGGTCTACGAAAAAATTGTTGGATTCAACAAATATCTGGCAAAATCAATTGAAAATTGAAAAAAATAAAAACCATACAAAAACTGCGAGAATTTGCAAAAACGCAAAATCTCGCTTTTTATTTTTGCAAAAATGAGAAAAAAATTCAAAAAACCTTACAAAAATAGCAAAAAAAATTAAATTTGCTATTGTTATATATCAAAATATTTGATATAATGGTGTCACTAATATTGTTTGGGAGAATGTCATGTCCAGAACAAAAGACGGTTTTTCAACTTATTTATTCCACGAAGGCACAAATTATGAAGCATACAAAATGTTTTGTCCCTATCCTGACACCATAGATGGCGTTGACGGATGGGGATTTGCAGTTTGGGCACCAAATGCAAGAGAAGTGTCTGTCGTTGGAGATTTCAACAGCTGGCAAGCAGGCCAAACACCTATGGCAAAGGAATACGAT
>JAFWBH010000198.1 GCA_017507205.1 Clostridia bacterium | reverse complement strand
GTCTATCAAGTGGCACTAGATTTGAAAGCATAAGGCAGCTGCAAATACCGACAATAGTATTTTTTAGACATAAAACAAACAAAATTTACAAAACTTGACATATCTTGACCTTCAAAAACCTGTATGGTGTTTTTGGAGGTTTTTTATGTGCGATATAGTAAGAAAAGATGATATAAATGGCACAGAGATTTTTGTCACCAACAATGTAGGGCAGGTGAAGGAGATGATTTCCCAATATATTGACGGGGGACTTGTCGCCATTTTATATGACGTCAAGCTCAAAGACTATGCTGACAGCTTGGCAAGATGCTTCAAGGGTGGCAATCATCTTGTGCTGATCACCTGCATTATTGATGAAATTCCCACTCACACTCGATTTATAGTTGGCGTTGGTGCAGGCAGAATTTCAGAAGATGTGAGAAGAATGGCCACCTCTCTTGCCATAGACTGCGCCCTTGTATTTTCTGCGCCCACAACAGATACTATATTGACCTCAAATGGACTTAAAGGCTTTAAGGCAGTCTTTCTTGATGAGGAGCTTATAAGCACTTGTCCCAAGGAGTGTGTTGCTTCTGGCGTTGGGATAATATTGTCTGAGCCTCTTCGTAAATTTGAAGATTATTACTTGGACAAGGTGTTGGATGAAAAGCAGTGTGATGACACAATCGGTGCTTTAACACAGGATAATGACAGGATAAACATTGCTTATCGTCTTTTAGAGCTGTCTGCAACACGAACATACACTGACAATGCAGCGATTATGGCAGGAGTGCTTTATGACAGTGCAAGACGATATGGAACGCCAACAAGGCTGCTCGGTGAATACAAATTTGTGTCTGCATCAGTCATTGCTTGCTTGTATGAAAGCTATCTTTCATCGCCTTCTATTGATTGCACAATACCCCCAGCCCACGACTTAAAGCTGGATGCTCTTCAAAGGCTCACAGGACGGGCAATGAGCAATTTATTAAAAGCGTTTGACTTTTTTGAAATTGATGGTTATTTTAGAGTTGGTTATATTTTAAGCGAATATCGCTTAGACCTTCTTGAAAAGCTTCGTGCAGTAGACTTTCACTCGGCACAAAAGAAGTGGAGGAGGCTCTATTCAGATGCTGGATATTGGCTTAAAGGTGCATTTACAACAAAATCATTGTTGACAGCGTTGAGGCTGTCGGCAGAAATAAGCCACGGGCTTCTGCGCTTTATTGCTGAAAGTGGGTTTGCAGATGCTTGTTGACATAATAAGGACACAAAAGATATGGAAAAAGACATCAGAAATGTTCAGCTCTTCTTGTTTGACCTTGACGGCACCACATATATTGGGGGCAAGGAGATTGAGGGAGCATTTGACGCCATCAATTATCTTCGCAGTATAGGCAAGAAGATTTGTTTTTTCACCAACAATTCATCACGCAATCATGCTGACTATGTTGCCAAAATCAATGGTATGGGATTGAAGGTGAGTGAGGATGAGGTTTACACCAGTGGCCAAGTGACCTGCGAGTATATTCTTGAAGGCTTCAAGGGTAAAAAGGTGTATCTCCTTGGTAATGAAAGGCTGAGAATGGAGTTTGAGGGCTATGGCATAGATGTTGTG
>JAFWBH010000197.1 GCA_017507205.1 Clostridia bacterium | reverse complement strand
ACCACCGACAAGACGGATAAGACCTGCAACGATTTGGCCTTCCATAAGTCTGGTGATTGCACCAAGAATCCATGATGTGACAGGGATGATTGTAAGGATCAAGCTTACGATATAAGGAAGTCCGAAGAAATCACTTTTTGTGTTTGCCATAATTGTATCTCCTTTTTTATATTTAAGATGTTCATATTATATCACCTTTTTTTACGCGTGTAAATATTTATTTTAAATTTTTTGACATTTTCTCCCATTTGTTGAAAATGCTCTGGCCATTTGGCACACGCTATTGTATGCAGGATATAATTTTTGTATGATTTTTTTAAAGCAAATTGTAAAATTATCTGCCCATTTATTATATTTATATAATAAAAAAGACACGCAATGCGTGTCCTTTTTATTGCTGACCAAATTAGTCTTCCATCAATTTGCTGAGCATTGCCATGACTTGCTTCATATCGTCATCGCCACCGTTGTTTTGAGGTGCTGCCTTGGGTGCTGCTGCCTTCTTGGGTGCGGGTGCTGCTGCGTCAACCTTCTTGTAACCATTGTCAAGAACCTTTTGGATTGATGCATTGCCATCGAGTGTGATGACCTTGTTGCAAAGAACACTGTTCTTGTCAGGTTCAACAACGCCTGCCACGACGTCCTTGCCGTATGCCTTGAGGTATGCGATCAAAGGAGTGATGTCGCCATTGCCGTAGATGAGGAAGAAACCATCGATGTTGGGGAATTGTGCAAGACGTGCTGCATCGATGACTTGACGGAGGTCAAGCTTACCCTTTCTCTTTCTGGGAAGTGCTGAAAGTGCATCGTAGCTGTTTTCTTGGATGAATTCACCATAATCTTTGGTGCGTTTTGCTGAATAACCGTAGAATTTGCATCCTGCGATTTCGCCAATGCGTGAAAGCTCTTCAAGTGCTGCTGCAAATGCTGTGAAAGGAACTCTTACGCTTTCAATGTCTGCGAGAACAACATATTTTTTTGTTGCTGCCATAATCTTCTCCTTGTGTGCGTTTTAAACGCAAATGATGTTTTATTTTGTTTATATTAATATATTAACCTATTTTTTTGATTTTGTCTATACTTTTTTTTAGACTTTTTTTTCGCGCTTTTCATAAAAGAGCCATTGTTGCACGTATCCAGAGTATTCTCCCCACCTTTCAACAAGAATTTTGGCAAGCTTTTCGGCAGGCACATCGGGATATTCCTCGCCAAAAATTTTCAAGATCCAAGTGTCTGTTGGAAAGACGTCTGTCCGTTTCAATCCAAAGAGCAAAACACAGTCTGCCACCTTTCTGCCAATGCCCTTGTAGGACATCAGAAGCTTGCGTGCTTCCTCTGTTGACAGAGTGTCAAAGGACGGCACTCCCTCGTCACGAAATCTCTTGGCAATGCCACTGAGATACTCTGCTCTATATCCTGCACCCATTTCCTTATACCAATCAGTATCCTTTGATGCAAGAGCTTCAACTGTTGGGAATGCGTGATAGCCACCCTTGTCCTCTCCGAGAGCTGTGCAAATCCGTTCAATAATAGCCTTAATGCGAGGAATGTGATTGTTTTGAGAAATCACAAATGAAAATACTGTTTCAACCAGGTCTTGACGGAGGATGTGAATGCCTCTTGCGAAGCTTACTGCTGACGAAACAAGACCTTTATCCTGCACTTTTGACTGTATTATATCATAGTTTGTGTCAAAATCAAAGTATTTTTGGAAAAATTTTATATTTGTTGCTTCCATATCCCAGCCACCTTCCTTTTCAGTAAAGGTTGCATGATGCTCACCGGCTGAAAGATGATAGACGCCATCAACCAACTGATAGCGAAAAACCTGACCACATTCAAGGGTCTCTTTAAGGCTGAAGGTGTCGGTTGCAGGGATGAATATCTTTTCCAAAATTAAAAAAGCCGAACGAAATTCGTTCGGCATTTTTGCTTTGTTATTCTGCTGCGTAAACAGAAACTTGTCTATAGTTCTTACCCTTTCCGGTACGCTCAAATTTGACTGTGCCATCCACAAGTGCAAAGAGTGTGTCGTCTTTGCCGATGCCTACATTCTTGCCGGGGTGGAACTTTGTTCCTCTTTGGCGAACGAGAATGTTGCCTGCGAGAACAAATTGACCATCTGCACGCTTGGCGCCCAATCTTTTTGCTGCACTCTCACGACCGTTGTGAGATGAGCCTGTTCCTTTTTTATGAGCGAATAATTGAATTCTAATAAACATATTATTCTACCTCCACGTTAATGTAGTCCGAAAATTGTTCATAGAGGTCGGACGCCCCTAAATAAGCCGTCTTCAAGATTACATCTGCATCATGAGCTTGTTGGTCAGTGACCTTTTCAGGAAGTGTGGCCTTGAGATAACCTCTCTCCTCGTCCACCTCATATCCGACTCCGATGCCTGCCACCTGCATAAGTCCAAGGACTGCTGTCTGGACCACTGATGACAGTGCTGCACACACGATGTCCATGCCATGCTCGGCATAGTCGCTGTGACCCTCGCATTCAACGGCAACAAACCTGCCGTTCCTTCTTGAAAACTTGACTTTTGTCATGGTCTTAACCTTCGATTGCAGTTATTTTCAACTCTGTATAGGGTTGACGATGACCTTGACGCTTTCTGATTTGTTTCTTGGGCTTGTAGTGAACAACCAAAATCTTTGCGTGCTTGTCTTGACGTGTGACAACTGCTTGGACCTTTGCGTCTGCACAGTCTGCGCCTGCCTTGACAACGCCTTCATTTGAGAGCATGAGCACTTTGAGGTCAACTGTTTCGCCAACTGCCTTGTCAAGCTTTTCAACCTTGACCAGCATGTCTTTTTCGACCTTGTACTGTTTGCCACCACATTCAACGATTGCGTACATAATATACCTCCTCTAACCAGTCTCGCCGTTATGGCCGTTTTCTATGAAAACAGTTAGTGCCACTTTCGCGCGGCTCAGCGAATAATCTAACAAATTTCAACGATATTGTCAATTGTTTTTATGATATTTTCTAAAATATATATAATTTATTATAAATAACAGGCTTTTCAACTAAAAATTGTATTCCAACAATTGAAAGGTGGGGATATGCTCTATTCCACGTTTCAGATCATATTCGCCAGCAAAGGTGAAGCCCATTTTTTCATACAATCTGCGTGCAGGAAAATTGCCGGGAACAACGTCCACCCTGATACCCTT
>JAFWBH010000196.1 GCA_017507205.1 Clostridia bacterium | reverse complement strand
GTATACAAGCTTGAACAAAATTATCGTAGTGCCACAGGTATACTTGATGCTGCCAACAATGTCATCAAAAACAATGTTGCACGCAACAAGAAAAATCTTTGGAGTGAATTCAAGGATGACCATTGCATTGAATATTTTGAGGCTTATAGTGATCGAGATGAGGCTACATACGTTTCAAGACAAATAAACTGGCTGGTGTCTGCAGGTAGAGAATATCGTGATATTGCAATCCTTGTCAGAGCCAACTCACTCACACGTTTGTTTGAAGAGGATTTCAATCTCCACGGAATACCTTACAAGGTATTTGGTGGTTTCCGATTCTTTGAAAGAAAGGAAATCAAAGACACTCTTGCATACGTGCGTCTAGCGCTTAATCCAAGTGATAATGACAGCCTTCTTCGTATAATCAATTATCCCACAAGAGGCATCGGAGCAAAGACTGTTGAGGAGCTTAAGCAAGTGGCTTCTCAAAACAATATGACACTGTTTTCAGCGCTTATTAATCCGGGATTTTTGAATCCAAACACAGCCAAAAAGCTTGCACCGTTTTTGAGTATCGCAATGGATATTATTGACAAGTGCAAGAAGCTTCCACCCGTTGAGTTTATGCAGTATGTAATAAGGCGTAGTGGAATAGAGGATAATCTTTTGCTCGCCAAGGAAGAGGATGACGCAGTAAAGCTTGAAAACGTTCATCAGCTTGTGTCTGCAGTTGAAAACTTTGTCAAGGATAATAAGGGGCAAGAGGTGGTTGATATTTTTGGAGATACCAAGATCCTCAATCCCACCATATCTGACTTTATGCAATCTGTTGCATTAGTATCAGATAGCGATGAGATGGACGGTGACAACTATGTGACAATCGCCACTATCCATGCAGTCAAGGGCTTGGAGTTTGACACTGTATTTATAATCGGACTTGAAGAAGGCATTTTTCCTGTCAACAGGGCATTGCAGAGTGGCGATATAGAAGAAGAAAGGCGTCTTATGTATGTTGCAATCACTCGTGCAAAACGCCGTCTTTATGCAACAAATGTTCGTCAGCGCTTCCGTTTTGGCGAGTATGTATATGCACCAAAAAGCAGGTTTATCACCGAAATGCAGGGCAGTAAACTCTCTATTCGTGCAACAGCACCTGTTCAGCCCTCTCAAAACTTTGCCAGCGCAAAAATTGGATATTCTGCACCCCAAGGCCTATCATCTGGATATGGCTCTGGAAATGCTGGCATTGGCTTTGACAAAAAAGCAGTCAACGGCGTTGTCAGCTCTGCAGTAAAAACCTCGTCCAACATAGACTACTCACAATTTAAAGCAAACACCACAGTTGAGCACAAAAAGTTTGGCAGAGGTCTTATTGTTGCAGTCGAAGGTGAGGGTGAAAATAAAACTGCAACAATTATGTTTAGACAGCTCGGAATAAAGAGGTTCTCGCTTTCAATTGCAGCGCCTCATCTTACCATCATCAAGGAGTAAAAATGGATAATTTTTCAAGAATGAAAGAGCTTGTTGAGCTTCTCAATAAGTATGCCAGCTTGTATTATGAGCAAGATGCTCCCGTCGTTTCCGATGCAGAGTATGATGCTTTGTATGATGAACTGCGACGTCTTGAGGAAAGTGAGGGATATTCTCTCAAAAATTCGCCCACTCACAGAGTTGGGGGTGCCCCTCAAAAGAAGTTTGAGCAATCAAAACATTTGCTTCGCCTGTATTCACTTGACAAATGCCAAAGCATAGACGAGTTTTATGAATGGTGCAAGCGCACAGAAAAGGTAGTGTCACCATTGCCAGAGCTTACTGCAGAATACAAGTTTGACGGGCTTACGTTGAACATTCTTTACAATGAAGGAAAGCTTGTGCAGGCTACAACCCGTGGTGATGGCGTCACTGGCGAGGTTGTCACAGCTCAGGTTCGCACAATTTCAAAGCTACCAAAAGAAATTGCCTATAAGGGTAAGATTGAAATACAGGGAGAAGGCATACTTCGCCTTTCAGCTTTTAATAAATACAATGAAACTGCTGTCGAGCCACTTAAAAACGCCAGAAATGGTGTTGCTGGTGCAATCAGAAACCTTAATCCAGCAGTGACGGCTGAAAGAAATCTCTCGTTTTTTGCTTACAATATTGGATACACTGAAGAAACCTTTGCAACGCAAAAGGAAATAAGAGATTTTCTTATTGAGCAAGGCTTTGAAGTTGAAGGCGATTTTGCTGTTGTCAATTCATTTGAAGAAATTGAAAGATACATCAACAAGGCTGAAGAAATGAGGAGTGGACTTGATTATTTAATTGATGGTCTTGTCTTCAAGGTCAACAATCTTTCTTACCGTGATGAGCTTGGCTATACAGAGAAATTTCCCAAATGGGCAATTGCATACAAGTTTAAAGCAGATGAAATGACGACAGAGCTTAAAGATGTTGTGTGGCAGGT
>JAFWBH010000018.1 GCA_017507205.1 Clostridia bacterium | reverse complement strand
GCACATTTATCCCTGGTGGATATCCCCTCATCGTAATCATTTTGATGTGCCTTGTTGAGATGTTTACATCAACCCCTGAGGTCATTGCAAAGGACAAGGAATCAATGAAAGTGCTGTTCAAAAGGGACAAGAGGAAGGAAAGTGCCAAAGATGAAATCACCGATGAAGGAATGGCCAATGTGGACGCCAAAATTGTCATAGAGGACGCAGAGGAAACAGATGATATAAATGTCAATCTGGCAAATGATGAAAATCGGCAAAATAGCCAAACAAATAGTTTATGATATTAAAAATAACACATAAAACAGCAAAACTGCCAGCTTGGCAGTTTTTTTGTTGCCTAAAAAGCAAGGCAAATATGCATGTGAAGAATGCAGTTTAATGGGTGATTTTGACAAGAAAAAACGATAAGAACAATTGAAAAGCTTGGGGTTTAGAGGAAAGCACAAAGTGCTTTGTGAATATATTTGTGTGGGGGTGGAATAAGTGAAGGTTGACTTTTTGCCTTTCAGGCAATATAATGAATTTAATCGTTTTAGGAGTAGGCTATGAACAACGACACTCAAAAAATTATAGTTTTAGACTTTGGTGGTCAATACAAGGAGCTTATTGCAAGAAAGGTCCGTGCCTGCAATGTGCTCAGTGTCATTATGTCAGGCGACACCCAAGTTGACAAAATCAAGGACGAAAACCCCATTGGAATTATCCTCACTGGTGGCCCTCATAGTGTGTATAATGAGGACTCAATTCATGCAGACAGAAGTCTGTTTGATTTGGGTGTTCCTATCCTTGGCATCTGCTATGGCATGCAGCTTATGGCATACACCTTGGGAGGTAGGGTTGCCCCCTGCGATGTAAGTGAGTATGGCAAAATCAAAACAAGCATCAACACAAAGTCAAAGCTGTATCGTGGCATACACGATGTGACTTTCACTCTTATGAATCACACCGATGCAGTGTGCGCTGTGCCCGACGGCTTTCAAGTGACGGGAGCCACAAAGGATTGTCCCATTGCCTCTATGGAGTGTGAGGAAAAGAGGCTGTATGCAGTGCAGTATCATCCAGAGGCAGACCTTACAGAACGTGGACACGAAATCATCAGAAACTTCCTCTTTGACATTTGTGGTGCAACGGGTGACTACTCCATTGGCGACTTCATTGAAAAGGAAATTGTTGCCATAAGAGAAAAGGTTGGCGACAAGAAGGTTGTTCTTGGCATAAGTGGTGGCGTTGACAGTGCTGTCACGGCAGGCATCCTAGAAAGAGCAATCCCCGATCAAGCCGTGTGTGTCTTTGTTGACCACGGCATGATGCGCAAGGGCGAGGGAGAGGAGATCCGTAGAGCATACGCAGAAAGAAATCTGAAATATATCCATATTGACGCCGAAGAAAGATTTTTGAATGCCTTGAAGGGCGTCAGCGACCCTGAAGAAAAGCGCAAGATTATCGGAAGAGAGTTTGTCAGAGTCTTTGAAGAGGTGGCAGAGGAATACGATGGCTGTTTCTTTGCACAAGGCACCACTTATCTTGATGTTGTTGAAAGCGGATATGCCGGTGGCGTTGTCATCAAAACTCACCACAATGTTGGTGGATTGCCCGAGGATAACAAATTTGCAGGGCTTGTTGAGCCACTGCGCAATCTTTTCAAGGACGAAATCCGTGGACTTGGTGTGCTTCTTGGTCTTAATGAGGACTTTGTAAACCGTCAGCCCTTCCCGGGTACTGGTCTTGCAATCCGTATTGTTGGGG
>JAFWBH010000195.1 GCA_017507205.1 Clostridia bacterium | reverse complement strand
CGAAAAATCTGGCAAATTTGTCAATGGTGTCCTTGCAAATATGATAAAAGCCTAGTCACTAGGTTTTTTTTTTGCCCAAAAATGGCAAAAAATACAGCAAAAAACTCAAAAAAAACTATAGTTGTTGCAAAAAACGAAGATTAAATAGTCAAAATGGAAGATAAAGTATCAATTCTGCAAAAAGCCATTTCAGTAAGTGAATTAAATGCCACAATTCACGCGTGTATGGACTCGCCAATATTTCAAGGGCTTGAGGTTTTTGGTGAGGTTTCTGGCTATAAGCTGTCAGGTCCTCATGCCTATTTCACCTTGAAGGATCAAAACGCACAAATATCCTGTGTGCGCTTCAACGCATCACGTGACTATATGCCTAAGGATGGTGAGAGTGTCATCTTGAAGGGCAGGCTTGATTACTACATCAAGGGTGGCAGATTGACTCTTCAAGTGTCGTCAATTACACCTGTTGGAAAGGGGCTGTTGTTCTTGCAATTTGAAAAGCTCAAGGAACAGCTGACCAAGGAAGGCATATTTGACGAAGCACACAAGGTGCCAATTCCAAAGTATCCAAGAAATGTTCTTGTCATCACCTCACGCACAGGGGCAGTTATACGTGATATTGTCACAACCATTCGCAGAAAGAATCCTGTCATTGACATTGTTCTCAAAGATGTGAGAGTGCAGGGGGATGGAGCAGGCAAGGAGATTGCAAGCATTCTTCCAAGAGTGGACAAGCTAGGCTACGATGTCATTATTATTGCAAGAGGGGGAGGCTCCCTTGAGGATCTTGCGCCCTTCTATGATGAAGCACTTGTCAGGGCAGTTTATAAAATGAATACACCTGTCATTTCAGCAGTCGGTCACGAAACAGACTTTTCACTTTGCGATTTTGTTGCCGATGCAAGAGCAGCAACACCCACTGCGGCAGGCGAGCTGGTGGCATATGATTATTACGAGAACATACGCAGAGTAAAGGAGCTGTCATCCCGTATGGCAATGCTTGTGTCAAAGCAGGTTGAAAGAAAGTCAATGCGTGTCAACCTTGCAGTGCAGAGGCTGGGACACGGGGCAAAAAGCTTTTACACTGACAGGGCCAACAGAATTTTGACCCTTGCAAATAAAATTTCAACTCTCACACAAGACAAGATTGTTCGTGCAGATTTTCGTCTTGAAAAGGCAATGAGCTCCCTTGACAATTTAAGTCCATTAAAGACCTTACAGCGTGGTTATTTTGCATTGTCTGTGGCAGACAAATCTGTCACCTCAGTCAGAGGCTTAAAGATAGGGGATGTCATAAAGGGTCAAGGCGCAGACGGCACCTTTGAAAGCACAGTCACATCAGTTGAAGCAGGAGAATGAAAATGAAAGAAGATATGAAAAATTTTGAAACAGCATTGGGAGAGCTTGAAGCACTTGTCAAAAAGCTTGAAAGCGACATTGCCATTGATGAGGCAACAAAGGCATTTGCAGAGGGCATTCGCCTCTCAAAAATTTGCATGGAAGAGCTGAAAGCAGAAAAGGGCAAAATCTCATTGCTCATTGACGAGCTTAACAACCTCACTGAAGAAATCACCATAGACTGACAATGCTAGAATTTGCATCCGTATTTGTAAAAGATGTAGAATGCCTTCTTGAAGAGGTTTTGTCCACAAAAGATGTGGATGTTTTTGGCATTAAAGCAAAAAACATTTTAGAGGATGGATATATCTACGCAACAAAGGACGGTGGCAAGCGTATTCGCCCTATATGCGTGTATATGGGGGCAATTGCAACAGGCAGGCCGGTGGCAGAAAAGTATGATGGGCTTGTGAAGCTTGCAACAATTGTAGAGCTGATACATTCCTATTCACTTGTTCACGATGACCTTCCGGCAATGGACAATGATGACTATCGCAGAGGAAAGCTGTCAACACACAAAAGGTATGGTGAAGCCAATGGTATACTCATTGGTGACGGACTTTTGACAAAGGCAATGGAGCTTGCATTGTCAAACCCTGACGATGCACTCTTTACAAGGTCAGCACATATAATTGCAACAGGCGCAATGAATATGGTCACAGGTCAAGCCCTTGACTTACAAAATGATGCAAAGGATTATATGCCCATTTATGCCTTGAAGACAGCCCAACTGATTGCCACCTCATTTGAGGCAGGGGCAACATATATGGGTGCAGGGGAAGAAGTGGTCAAAAACGTGGGATCATACGGACATCACGTGGGCATGGCATTCCAGGTCGCAGACGACATTCTTGACTGCGCTGACAACTCGCTTTTGAAAGAGGTGGGAGAAAAAAAGGCAAAGTTCATTCTACAAGAGGAAACTCAAAAGGCAAAGGAATGTGCAAAAAATCTTGCTGACAATGATATGCTCACAGAATTTGCTGAAATCCTTTTGAAAAGAAAAAAATAAACTTTCAAAAACTTGTTGCAAAATTCTGCAACATTTGGTATAGTATTAAAGCAGTCAATTCTGCGGGAGTGACTCAGTGGTAGAGTGTCACCTTGCCAAGGTGAAAGTCGCGGGTCCGAATCCCGTCTCCCGCTCCATAGATATTATATGGCATCATAGCCAAGTGGTAAGGCAAGGGTCTGCAAAATCCTCATCCCCAGTTCAAGTCTGGGTGATGCCTCCAAAAATCCCGAATGTGCAAACGTTCGGGATTTTACTTATGGATGTTTTCACACTGCGCCTATACAACAAAACCAAGTCTAAATTTTGAATATGTGTTGAAATCAAAAAGAAGTTGGCAACATCATTGAATATCGCAGAGAACAAAATAACACGAAGTTGACCCTCAATCTATTTTACAAACCCAAGTCGATGTGTTATAATACTACTCGTGCCAGAATGGAACAAGCCAACATCAACTCACAATATTAATTGAAGCATAGCAATTTATGCCGGAATGGCGGAATAGGCAGACGCAAGGGAAGTGTTATCCCGGCGCCTGCAAGAACAAGCCAACATCAACGCACAAGATTAATTAAAGCATAAACAGTTTAGCCGGAATGGCGGAATAGG
>JAFWBH010000194.1 GCA_017507205.1 Clostridia bacterium | reverse complement strand
GAACCCCTTACCTCTTGAATGCCATTCAAGCGCTCTACCAGGTGAGCTACACCCCCAAGAGATATGATTTGTATGTGTTTTTGTTGCTGGTATGTTGGATGTTTATCGCGCTTTCAAGCGCTCTTCCGGTCGTGGGCAAGCACTCCCCGCTTTGGCTAAAAACAATTCGCAGGATTGTTTTTTAAACGCGTCGCGCCAGGTGAGCTACACCCCCAAGAGATATGATTTGTATGTGTTTTGTTGTCGATATTATTTGGATATCTATCGCGCTTTCAAGTGTGTTCCAACCTCAAAACATATGCTATTTTAACTCATTTATTTGTGGTTGTCAATCAAATATGGACACATCTCATTTTCATCATCATTATTTGTGCCAAATTGGCAGTTGACACTTGTCAGTTTTTGATATAAAATGTATTTGAAAAATTATGACATTTTTTACACCAGTAAAATAGACTGAATTGGGTATCATATGAAAATCACGTCCATCATCTTAACTTCATTGCTCCTTTTGGTTATGGTATTTGGCTTTGTTGGCTGTCTGCCCGTTGATGACGACAACAGCTCATCCTCATCAGATGACAACACGCCTACCGAACCAGAGGTGTTTACATTCAAGCTTATGTGCTTCAATATGCGCGTTCAAGTTGGCTCAACAGCCGACAAGCGTGTCGAATATGATACAGTTGATGCCCGTGCCCCTCTCATTTTGAAGCATATTGCAGATGCAGACCCCGATGTCATCTGCGTGCAGGAATGGACTGGCGCTCATATGATACACGTTCAACCTGAGCTTGAAGAAGTCTACGAGGTGCTGACCTCTGAAAGAGATCTCTCTGAATGTGCAGCCATCTGCTACAAAAGGGATAGATTTGAGCTTGTAGACACCGAGCATTTCTGGCTTTCAGAAACCAAAGAGGAGTATTCAGCAGGCTGGGATGCAGTATATCCAAGAATTTATTCTGCAGCAATTCTCCGTGATAAAAAGAATGGCAAGGTGTTCCGTGCAGGCACAACTCACATTGACTTAGCAGAAATTGCACAGGTAGAACAACGAAATATGGTGGTCCAGCACACAGCCAACAGCAGTGAGCCTGCCATCGTATGTGGAGATTTCAATTTCAACACAATCAGCAAGCTCTACCCCTACTGCACTGAATATTTGGACGATTGCAGACTTCTTGCACCCAATGCAGTGACAACAGCATCCTACAACGGCTATGATTATGACAAAACCATTCTTGACAAGGACGGCAACGTTATAGACGGAAAAGGCAAGCCCATTGATCACATCTTTGTAAAGCGTGGTGCATTTACAGTCCACAGCTATGATGTCCTCAATTACTTGATTGAGGGCAAGTTCTCATCAGACCACTTCCCCCTTCTTGTTGAGCTTTCAATAAACTGACAATACAAAAAAAACCACTCATTGCGAGTGGTTTTTTGTTGCCTTTTCTGTTTTTAAACACATTACACCTCAAAAACTATCAATTATTCATATGGTTAGATGCTTTGTTTTGTGTCGCATTTTTCCAAATATAGTATTTTTTAAAATTTGGGTATTGTATTTTCAAAAATTTTCGGTTATAATATAATCACCAAAAAATTACTGATTTTTATCAGATAGGAGAAAATATGAACAAAACAGAATTTATCAAAGCCCTTGCAAATCAAGCAAATCTT
>JAFWBH010000193.1 GCA_017507205.1 Clostridia bacterium | reverse complement strand
GGGCCTTGAAATGCAGAAGGCAAACCAAGCCTTTGAGGTGGCAGCACTCTTGTCTTGGACACTACTTGCAATTGCATTATCCTTTGTCTTAGAGGGCATAGTCATAGGCATCAAAAAGCTTTGGGAGGTGAGAAAATGAGTGACAAAATTTGTGTAAGAAATCTAAGTGTAGCCTACGGAGATTTAACAGTTTTTGACAATTTTTCCACCACCTTTGAAAAAGGCAAAATCAACGTTATCCTCGGTGGAAGTGGCGTTGGAAAATCAACTCTTATTGGAGCTATGGCAGGCCTTGTAAAGCACGCTGGCGACATTGATGGCGTTGATGGTGGAATATCGTTCATTTTTCAGAAAGAGAGGTTAATATCATCAATTTCGGTGTTTAAAAATCTTGATTTGGTGCTTAAAGGTGTTTTCCCCGACAAGAATGACAGGCACAAACGCATAGATGAAATGCTTGAAATCTTGGAGATTGCTGACTGCAAAAACAAGAAGCCGACAGAGATAAGTGGTGGTCAAGCACAGCGTGCATCAATGGCAAGAGCCTTCCTTTATCCAAGTGAGGTTATACTTATGGATGAGCCGTTTAAGGCACTGGATACAACGCTCCGTCACAGGCTTCTTCACTGGCTTTTCCGTCTTGACGAAATCACCAACAAAACAATCATTTTGGTGACTCACGCCATTGACGAATGCTTGCTGTCTGCTGACAAGTATATGGTCCTTGGTGGCAAGCCTGCTGAAATAGTGCTTGAAGGATACATTGACACTGACAAGAGGTCAAGAGCCTTGACTGACGAAAATTTGATTGATGTAAGAGATGCGCTTTTAAGGTCAATTTGATTTTTCTAGTAAAATGAAAATGGTTTCTTCAATTTAGTCTTTAAAATTGCTTGACTATTGCAGAAATTATGTTATAATAAAGAAACTTTATGTCATATGCACGTAGGCACCAACTTTGGCGTGTGTGGATGTAAAAATCAACATCAGGAGAACTGAACATGAAACAAGGTATTCATCCCGATTACCACACCGTAACCGTCATTTGCGCTTGCGGTCACACTTTCCAAACTGGCACCACAAAGAAGGGTGACGAGCTTAGAGTTGAAATTTGCTCAAAGTGCCATCCTTACTTCACTGGCAAACAAAAACTGGTTGACACCGGTGGCCGTGTTGATAAGTTCAAGAAGAGATACAATCTCGATTAGTTTGGAAGAAATGCAGTCGCCAAATGGTGACTGTATTTTGCTTTTTTGAGGGATTTTATGGCAAAAAACAAAGAAGATAAGGTCAAAAAAGAGAAGAGCTGTGCAGTAAGACGCACTTCAATCGGTGGTCAAGCCGTTCTTGAAGGTGTCATGATGAAGGGCGAAACTGTTGTTGCAACAGCAGTGCGCACAGAGGCAGGTGAAATTACCGTTGAAAGCAAAAGGGTGAAGAGCCCAAAGGAACGCAACCTATTTTTCCGTCTGCCCTTTATAAGAGGTGTTGTCAATCTTGTCACGCAGCTTTTTGATGGTATGCGAATTTTGATGCGTTCGGCAGAGGTCTATGGCGACTTTGCTGAGCCAAGCAAAATAGAAAAGAAGATTGCAGAAAAGTGCAAAATCAATCCTATGAATTTGGTGCTGGCATTTTCTCTTTTCTTTGGTGTTGCACTGGCAATTTTGCTCTTTGTGTTTACACCAAATGCTCTTGCCGGCCTTATTTGCAAAATTCCTGCAATAGCCAATCACTCACTCCACAGCTTGTGGTATAGCTTGATTGAAGCAGGAATTATGCTCATCGTGTTTGTCATCTACATACTTTTTGCAACCTTGATGAAGGATGTGAAGAGAGTGTTTATGTATCACGGAGCAGAGCATAAGGTCATCAGCTGTTATGAGCATAGTCTTGAGCTTACTGTTGAAAACGCAAGGACAATGTCAACACAACACAGCCGTTGTGGCACAACATTCATGTTTATCGTGCTTATGGTCAGCCTTGCCACCTTCACCCTCATCAATTGGGGTATTGGTGCAGACGGCCTTGGTTGGCTCAGAGAAGGTGATGGCGCAGTTGATTTTATCATCAACATACTCATCAAAACTGCATCAAAGCTTGTATTCTTGCCTGTTGTCGCTGGCATTTCATACGAGATTTTGAAGCTTCTTGCCAAGTCAGATTGCCTCTTTGTGCGCATATTGCGTGCTCCTGGAATGTGGCTTCAAAAGCTGACCACAAAGGAGCCAACAGATGATATGCTCGAGGTGAGCATCACTGCATTCAAGACAGTGCAGGAATTGGAAGCAGATCCAAGCCTTCCCACAACAAAATTTGACATCAAAATGCCAACACCTGTTGCAAGAAAGCGTATTGAGGACAGAGTGAAGGGCATTGATGAAAGCGATGTGGACTGGATTTTGGTTGAAGCCACAGGCAAGAAGCGTAGTGAGCTTCAATCACTTGACAGACTCACCGTTGCAGAATATGACAACGCAATGAAGATTGCTGACAAGATGGCAGATGGCACACCCTTGCAGTATGCTCTTGGCAACACAGAATTTTACGGCATTCGCCTTGCAGTCAACAGCAATGTGCTTATCCCCAGGCCAGAAACAGAGCTTCTTGCAGAAAGGGCAATCGAGCTTGTCAAGGAAAAGGGATATGCCAATTGTCTTGATATCTGCACAGGCAGTGGCGCAATTGCAATTGCCATAGGCAAAAATACTGATGCAGAAATCACTGCAAGCGATGTGTCAGCCGGCGCACTTGAAGTGGCAAGGGCCAACGCAATTTCAGCAGGAGTGACAGTCAAGCTTGTTGAAAGTGATTTGTTTGGTGCAATTGAAGGAAAATTTGACCTTATAACTGCAAATCCCCCTTACATTCCCTCAGCAGACATTGAAGCTCTTGACAAAAAGGTGAAGGATTTTGAGCCTAGACTTGCCCTTGATGGTGGAGTAGACGGACTTGACTTATACAGAAGAATTGCAGAAAATCTTGACAATTATCTTTCAGATAATGGCACAATGCTCCTTGAATTTGGCATTGGTCAAGAAAACTCTATGAGAGAAATATATTCAGACTACAATGTAGAGATTATCCCCGACCTTGAAGGTATAGATCGCATTGCTGTGGTCACAAGAAAGAATTAAGGTTTATCCGGAGAAATTATGAAGATATCAGAAGGTATGCTTTCAAAGCTTGACAAAATCAAGCAAAGATACAATGAAATTGGTGAGCTTCTTTCAAGAAGCGAGGTTATTGCTGACCAAAAACAATTCAGAGAGCTGGGCAAGGAGCTTGCCGGCTTGACGCCTATTGTTGAGTGCTACGACCTTTACACCTCACACAAAAAGCAATTTGAGGATTGTGAGGAGCTGTTGGCAGTGGAAACTGACCCCGATATGCGTGACCTTCTCAAAGAGGAGCAAAACGGACTTCGCGATACCCTTGAAGAAGATGAGAACAATCTGAAAATATCCCTTCTTCCAAAGGATCCAAATGAGGACAACAACGTCATCGTTGAAATTCGTGGTGGTGCAGGTGGCGAAGAGGCAAGCTTGTTTGGCACCGAGCTTATGAAGATGTATTATCACTATGCTGACGCAAACAGATGGAAGGTTGAGGAAATCAATATCAATATGACCGAGCTTGGTGGCGTCAAGGAAGCAGTGTTTATGATCACGGGCAAGGGCGCATATGGCAAGCTGAAATTTGAAAGTGGTGTTCATCGTGTCCAAAGAGTGCCTGAAACAGAATCACAAGGCAGAATCCACACATCAACAGTGACAGTGGCAGTTCTTCCTGAGGCAGAGGATGTTGAAATCGTCATTGAAGAAAAGGATTTGAAGATTGACACCTATCGTAGCTCTGGCGCAGGTGGACAGCACGTCAACAAAACAGAGTCTGCAATTCGTATGACACACCTTCCAACAGGCATCGTTGTTGAATGTCAGGATGAACGAAGCCAAATCAAGAATAGAGAAAAGGCAATGAAGGTTATGAAATCACGCCTTTACGACCACTTCCAATCACAAGCAGACAAGGAGTATGCCGAGGCACGTCGTGCACAGGTTGGCACAGGTGACAGAAGTGAACGTATCAGGACCTACAACTTCCCCCAAGGCAGAGTGACAGACCATCGCATCGGCTTCACACTCTACTCCCTTGACAAGTTTATGCTTGGCGATATGAATGAAATGATTTCTGCACTTCAAATCGCAGTTCAAAACAAGCTTCTTGAAAACGTTGAAGAGTAAGGAAAAACAATTTTAAAATTAGGACTTGTATTTTGGTTATATTTTTTGTAAAATATAATCTGAGGTGAAATTATAATGATACAACTTATTACAGGAAACAAAGGAACAGGCAAAACAAAAGCAATCATCGACATCGCCAACGATCATGTTGAAACAGCAAAGGGTGACATCGTATTTTTGACAGACACAGACAGATATATGTATTCACTTCGCTATCAAATCAGAGCAATCAACACATCAGATTTGAAGCGTGGCACAGAAGCAAATGTCCGTGAGGATATGCTTGTTGGTTATATCTATGGTGTTCTTGCTGGCAATCATGACATTGAAAGCATGTATATTGACGGCGCACATCGTATGCTTGGCAAGGATGTGAGTGAAATGGAGCATTTCTTCTTGGACCTTGAAGAAATCGCAGAAAAGACAGACACAAAATTTATTGTGACAGTCAGTCAAGATGAGGGCGAGCTTCCTGAATACCTCAACAAATATCTTGGATAATTTGAGTGTATGAAATACATAAGCACAAGAAATGCAGAGGTGCTTTACTCTGCACCTGAAGCCATAGTCAAGGGCATTGCAGATGACGGCGGATTGTTTGTTCCGTCGTCTTTTCCCACAATAGACAGCAAATTTATCGAGGAGCTTGAGGAGCTGTCATACCCTGAAAGAGTGGCAAAGGTTCTACATCTTTATATGGATGAATTTTCTTATGATGAGCTTTGCTCATATGCAGAAAAGGCATACTCTCGCTTTGACGGAGATCCTTGCCCTGTGGTGAAGATAGAGGATGCACTTTTTGTTATGGAGCTGTGGCACGGCCCAACATTTGCATTCAAGGATATGGCACTTACAATGCTTCCTCATCTTATGGTGGCTTCAAAGAAGAAGCTGGGCATTGACGAAAAGACTCTAGTCCTTGTTGCAACCAGTGGAGATACAGGCAAGGCAGCCCTTGAAGGCTTCAAAAATGTTGACGGCACCGAGGTTATGGTATTTTTCCCAAGACATGGTGTCAGCAATATGCAATTTTTGCAGATGGCAACACAGGAAGGACAAAACCTTTCAGTTGTTGGCATAAATGGAAACTTTGATGATGCTCAAAGAGCAGTGAAGGAGATGTTTGTCAACGAGGGATTGAAGGCAAACCTCAAAGCGACAGGCAGAGCAATGTCCTCAGCCAACTCAATCAACTGGGGCAGACTTGCACCTCAAATTGCTTATTATGTTTCATCATACGCAGACCTTGTTGCTTGTGGCGAAATTGAAAATGGCGACAAAATCAATTTTGTGGTGCCAACAGGGAACTTTGGCAATATCCTTGCAGGATATTATGCTTATAGAATGGGACTTCCTGTAAGCAAGCTTATTGTGGCATCAAATGCCAACAATGTCCTCGCAGATTTCTTCAACGAGGGCAAATATTCAATAAATAGAAGCTTTTACAAGACAGCATCACCTTCAATGGATATCCTTGTATCCTCAAACCTTGAAAGACTATTGTTTGAGCTTTCAGGAAGAGATGCTGACCTTATGAAAAAGATATATGCCGACCTCAAAGAAAAGGGTGAATTTACCTTTGACATTGACCTTCTCAATGGCAGTATTTTTGAGGCAGGCTGGGCAGACGAGGCAGAAACCAAGGAAGCAATCTACAATTATTTTGACCTTGACGATGTCACCTTTGACCCACACACAGCAGTGGCAGGCAGTGTCTACAATGATTACTCAATTGACACAGAGGATGAAACGCCCACAATCATTGTGTCAACTGCAAGCCCCTACAAATTCCCCGTTGACGTCCTTGAAGCCTTGACTGGCAAAAGAGAAAAGGATGTTTTCAAGGCAATGCTGAAGCTCCAAAATGAAAGTGGAATGGATTGCCCTGGGGAGCTATATTATATAAACGAAAAGAAAATTATCCACAAAAAAGTTGTGAAAATTGAAGATGCAATGCAAGCAGTGCTTGACTTTGCACTTGACACAACAAGAGGTTGATTATGGAAAACAACGTAGATAAAACACCAGTTCAGTCAAATAAGATAGTTTACAGCGCATTGAAGCCTACTGGCGACTTGCAGTTGGGCAACTATATTGGCGCACTGAAAAATATGGTGAGATTGCAAGATGAATATAAGTGCATTTATACTGTTGCAGATATGCACTCAATCACTGTTGACAATGTGCCAGCAGATCTTCGCAAGCGCACTTATGACTTTATGGCATTGTTCCTTGCCATCGGTCTTGACCCTGAAAAGTCAGTGCTGTTTGTTCAATCACATGTGCCACAGCACGCAGAGCTGGCATGGGTTTTGAATTGCCATACACAATTTGGCGAGGCAAGCAGAATGACTCAATTCAAGGACAAGAGCTTGAAGCATCCCGAGAATATCAATCTTGGTCTTTTTGCATACCCAACCTTGATGGCAGCAGACATACTTTTGTATCAAACAGACTATGTGCCAATCGGCAAGGATCAAAAGCAACATCTTGAGCTTGCAAGAGATATTGCACAACGCTTCAACTCAAAGTTTTCACCAACATTTGTTGTGCCTGACGGAATTTTCTCCAAGCAAGGGGCAAAGATTGCCAACCTTCTTGACCCTATGAGCAAAATGGGCAAGACAGATGACAATGTTGGTGGTGTTGTGTTCCTTCTTGACAAGGCAGATGTCATTATGAGCAAATTCAAGCGTGCAGTCACTGACTGTGACCACGACATCGTGTTCAGAGAGGACAAGCCCGGCATCAGCAATCTTCTCACAATCTATTCTGTGTTCAACGGCACAACCATTGAAAATGCAGAAAAGGAATTTGAAGGCTCATCATATGCAGATTTCAAGCTGAGGGTCGGTGAAAGTGTTGTTGAATATTTGAAGCCCATTCAGGAGAAATATGATTACTATATGAAGAACAAGGACTATCTTGAAGAGATTATGAAAAAGGGCGCAGACACTGCAAGATATCTTGCCAATAAGACTCTCTCAAAGGTCTATCGCAAGGTGGGATTTGTTCAGCCTAAATAGAAGAGGAAACAATGAAAGAATACAAGGTTGTTGAATCAAGAAAGGGCAATGCAGAAAAAATAATGAATGATATGGCAAGACAAGGCTGGGAAGTTGTGTCTGTCACATATTGGAGCTGTTGGAAAATCAGCCTTCTAATTACTTTTTCAAGAGAATTCTAATTAAAATAAACAAGTTGTAAATAATAAAGGCGAGATATGTTTGGATACGTCATTCCTGACAAAGAGAATATGTATATTAAGGACTTCAATGTTTTCCAAGGCTATTACTGTGGTCTTTGCAGAGCTCTTGGCAAAACAGGTGGTCCTATGACACGCCTTTGCACAAGCTACGATGTGACCTTTTACAGCGTTCTTCTTCACTCAATTGCTGGGGTTGACCCAAAGATTGAAAGAAAGGTTTGTGGGCTAAATTGCAAAAAAAAGCCAATGGTTGAGGTAGACGATTTGTCGTTGAAATCGGCAGACGTTGCAGTGCTTCTCACTTATTATAATGTTGCAGACGACATAGAGGATGGCAAAAGGTCAAGGCTTCCAATTAAGTGGAGATTAAACCTCAGAAAGAAGGCTGCCTCAAAGCGTATGCCCGAGGTTGACAAGCTGTTGAAGAGGGAGTTTGGTCGCCTCAGCAAGCTTGAAAAGGAAAATTCAGACTCAATTGATATGGTGGCTGATTGCACTGCCGTTGTCATGCGTGATATGACAAGGCTTCTGGTTGAAACTGATGAAAACATTGACCTTTTCACCTATAACCTTGGCAGGCTCATATATCTTCTTGACGCTGTTGATGACGTTTTAGAGGACAGCAAAAAGGGAAGATACAACGTGATTGTCAACAATTTTGGCAAGTGCGAGGATAAAGCTGAATATCTTGAAAAAAATCAAGAGGAGCTTGGCTTCCTTTTGAGATCAACATACAACCGAATGGTTGAAAGCTACAACAAAATGGATATTAAGGTGGGAGAGGGCGTCCTTTCAAACACCATATATCTTGGACTAAATTTGCAAATTGAACGTTTGCTCAAAGGAGTGGAAAAATGCCATACGATCCGTTTGTAATCTTGGGTGTCCAAAAAGGTGCAACCCAAAGTGAAATCCTTGAAGCATACAAGGAAAAAAGAGGTCAATATCAAAGCCTTGTCTTTGAAGAGGGAGAGGTTGGTGCAGATGCTG
>JAFWBH010000017.1 GCA_017507205.1 Clostridia bacterium | reverse complement strand
CATCATTGAGAACATACCCTTCTTCATTTCACCACCATACCAGGTGTTGAGGATGACTTGTTCACGTGATGTGATGTTGAACACGACTACTGTTTCAGAGTTGAGTCCAAGCTCCTTGAAGTTGTCGACCTTTGCCTTTGATGCGTTGTAGCAGACAAAATCAGGTGTAAAGTTTTCAAGCTCCTCTTTGGTGGGTGCGATGAACATATTTTTGACAAAGTGTGCTTGCCATGCCACTTCCATAATGAAGCGAATTGCCATACGTGAATCTGCATTTGTGCCACAAAATACGTCCATAACATAGAGCTTTTTGTTTGAAAGCTCGTCAAGAGCAATGCTTTTCACTGTGTTCCAAGTGTCAATACTGCAAGGATGGTTGTCGTTTTTAAACTCATCTGATGTCCACCAAACTGTGTCCTTTGAGTTGTCATCCATGACGATGAATTTGTCCTTGGGTGAACGGCCAGTGTAGATGCCTGTCATAACATTGACTGCGCCAAGCTCGGTTGTTTGACCCTTTTCATAGCCTGTGAGAGAAGGATCTGTTTCTGCAAGATACAGCTCTTCATAGGAAGGGTTGTGGACGATTTCTGTTGCGCCGGTAATACCGTAAATGCTCAAATCCAATTTTTTCATTGTTTATTCTCCAAAATATTGTTTATCATATTTATACTCGGTGGCTTGCCTATATTGTGTCTTTTTTGAGGTGGCACAGCTTGACAAATGCCGAGAATTGACATTTTACATTTTACCACAAAATAATTATGATTTCAACAATTATTTATCAAATGAAAAAAAACCGAAGGTTGTTCATAAAAAACCTCAAAAATTGCCGATTTTTAGGGTTAGAATGCCTCAAACACAAATGAGGGGTTGACAATTATTAGTTTAATAGTTAATATATAAATACATCAAAACTCCCACTTTAAAGGAGAAAACAATGGCAAAAAAACACATTTTGGCGTTTTTATACGATTTTGACAAAACTCTCTGCACCCGTGATATGCAGGAATACACCTTTATCCCCAGCCTTGGAATGAAGGCTGAGGACTTTTGGGCAGAGGCAGAAAGAGTGGCTGAAAAGGAGCAGATGGACAGCATTCTTTCATATATGTATTGCATGATTGACCAAGCCAACAAGGCAGGCAATCCTCTCACCAAGGCAGACCTTGTAAAAAGTGGCAAGCACATTGAATATCACCCAGGTGTAATTGGTTGGTTTGAGCGCATCAACAAATATGCAGAGGAAGCTGGTCTTGAAATTGAACACTATGTCCTGTCCTCTGGACTTAAAGAAATCATTGATGGCACAATCATCTCCAAGTATTTCAAAAAGATTTATGCTTGCGAGTTTATGTATGACGAGGACGGCAAGGCAATATGGCCAAAGCTTGCTGTCAATTACACAAACAAGACACAATTTGTTTATAGAATAAACAAGGGCGTCCTTGAAATCAACAACAATACCGACCTCAACAGATCACAGCCTGAGGAAGAAAAGAGAGTGTTCTTCCGTAATATGGTTTACATCGGAGATGGACTCACAGACGTGCCCTGTATGAAGCTGGTCAAGCAATCTGGTGGACACTCCATCGCCCTTTATCACAATGATGAAAAATACAAGGTCCAGCCCTTGCTCAAGCATGGCAGAGTAGATTGGATCTTTGATGCAGATTTTTCAGAGGGCAGTGAGCTTGACGATGCAGTGCATACACTCATCAAACAGCTGGGATGCGACAATAAGCTTGAAGATGTGACATATCGTCAAAAGAAAGAAATCAAGGACTAATTTTTTAAAAAAAGATAATAAAAAAAACGGACAAGCGCTTGGGCGATGTCCATAGTGGAGAATTCAAAAATACTGCTAAGTGCGAGCATCGCATTTGTCCAGACAAATGCTGAATGGGCTAAGCCCCAACCCCTAATACAAGCAGAAAGAGCACACACTCAAGACGAAAACCTTGTATGTATGCTCTTTTTTTGTTAGTGAAGTTTTTGCAGAGTTGCTCTGCAACTCTTTCGCAAAAGTGAAGTTGTGCCGGAGCATACCTGCTCTTGTACAGTGAAGTTGCTCGCAAAAGCTCGCAGTGAAGTTAAGTTTGCCCATTACTTCGCCATTAGGCGAAACTTCACTCACGAAGTGAACTTCACTCACGAAGTGAACTTCACTATCGAAGATAACTTCACTTGCCCTAAGGGCAAACTTAGTTAGCGTGATTTGTCCGTTAAGGACATCACGCTATTGTCCGTTTTTTGTTTTGTATGAATTTTGTTTTTATGCTGAGAGTTTCAAGGTTGGATAACTGCCGTCTGCAACAATCCAGGTGTTTGTGTCAAGCTTCAGCTCTCTGCCTATCCAGGTTGCGTTTTGAATGGTTTCGTGTCCGGGAGTGATTTCCTGTATTGCAGAGTGGGTGGTCACCTCATACTGCTTGTCGTCAGCGTTGTGCTCAACCTCATCAACGGTGATGGTAGATGTGTCTGCGATATAGGTATTCTTGCAGGTTGTTGACTTGTCGAGAGAGCCAAATGCTTTGCCAATTTTCACAGGAACGTCTGTTGCATCTTCACCAGCAGTCAATCGTGTGGCTGATACGTTAAATTCTGCATAGACATATGCAACTGCGCCTGTTGATGAGCTTGCACCTGCGTTTTGTTGACCACTTATACCACCAGCATAAATTTTGCCAGCAGATTTTGCACTTACTTTGCCGGTGGCGACTGTGTGTTGAATTTGTCCACGATTGCCACCCTCGCAGAAGTTGATGCCAACAACGCCACCTGCAACAGCTATTTTTTCACCTATTGCTTCAACAGAAACAGCAGAGAGAGAAGTGTTTTTGATTGCGCTTCCACCCTCACCAACAACGCCACCTGCATTTGCGTTTCTGCCCATAGTGTCCTTGCCGACAAGGATGTCACAGGCTGAAATTGAGCATTCCTCAATAGAATTGTTGCTGACAAGACCTGCAACGCCACCTGCATATCCACTTCCACCAGCATTGAGGTTGATGCTGCTGCTGGTGATGACCACCTTCTTTGTGTCGCCAAATGTGACCTTGCCTGCCACAATACCAACACAGCCATCTTCGTCAAGGTTGCAGACAATGTCCAGATCTGAAACAGTTGCACCTTGAATGAAGCCACTGATGTTGTGGCCAACAATGCCACCGACATTGCCGTTTTTGCCAGCTGTGGTGATGCCAAGGCTGTTGATGCTTATGTTGCTCAATTCGCCATGGTTTGCACCAACAACGCCACCAACATACCAGGTGCTTTCATTGTCACCTATGATCACAGATGAAAGATTGATTGTCACCCCTGTGATTGTGCCTCTTGAAATTCCAGCAACAAATCCAGCATAGATTGTGCTATTTTCTTTGGCAGTATTCACTGCGATTTGTGACTCTGAAATGGTCAATCTCTTGATGACACCATTGTTGACTCCAATGAGTGAATATGTGCCTTCTGTGTCCGATGAAAATGCGATTTTTATGCTATGCTCATTTCCGTCAAAAATGCCAGAAAATGGGTTTGATGTGTCAAAAATTGGTGTATAATCATTGAGTTCGATATCATTCATCAAATATATGTTGGCTCCACGCACGTCCTCATTTGTGGCGTCAAGGCTTGTCCAATCACTTGCTGATGTGATCTCAATTCGCTTTGTCCAATTGGCATCAATGTTGAACACATTTTCTGTTGCCATATCACAGGTGATGTGAGTGCCGTGTGATGATGGATCAACATAGAAAATCATATCATAGACCACATCGTTTTCCTCGTCGTCTTTCAGGGTGTAGGTCCAGCCATTAAAGTCATAGCCACTTGCAACAGGTGCAGTGGGCTTCATAATATGGTCGCCATCCTTGATGACCACATCCTCAATGCCAAGGTCAATGCCTTCAAGGCTAGAGTTGAATTTGACTGTGATGTTGTCAAGGGCGCTATACCACATTGCATAAATTGTGCGTGCACCATCATACTTGTATCCGTTGAGGAGAGCAACCTCTTTCTTTTGTGAGCCTTGTGCAAGGGTTGCTGTCAAGGGGACAATGGTGTCGCCCTCATAGTAATACCAATACATAAAGCGATCCCCAGTCCTTGTTGTTGTAGGGACGGGAAGGGCTTGTGTTGATGCGCTGGTGGTTTCGTATGAAAGGCTGAAGGTTGTTGACCATGTCGAAATGCCGTCAATATCCTTTTGAACCAATGTGCCACCATTCACTGCAAAGGCGTCACCATAGTGTTCACTGACGGAGCCTGTGCTGATGTCAATGATATTATCCTTTCTACCCTCGTCTGTGAGGAGTGCTGTTATGTCGTAGTTTTTTGCCTTCCAGCTTGCAAAGAATGTGACGTTTGATTGAACGGTGTATGTGTCAAAGTCAACGGGTGTGCCGTTGGCAAGAGTCCAGCCGTCAAAGATGTGTCCTGTCTTTGTGGGTGT
>JAFWBH010000192.1 GCA_017507205.1 Clostridia bacterium | reverse complement strand
GATGTGATGTGAATAGTTTTGTTTGTTGATGGTCACTGCAATTCTGTTGGGTGTATTGGTCACCTGGCTCACTGTGTTGACAATAAGTCCGTTGTCCTTTTTGCCATCATTTGATGTGACAACATAGAGTCCGTAGCCAATGTTGAACAATGCAGTCATATCATTTTTGTTGGCAGTGTCGGGATTTTGTGCAACGTATTCTCTTGTAAGTTCGGTTGCAAGAGCATCAATTTGTTCTCTGCTTTCCTCATCCAATGCAGAACGGATCTTGACGGTTGCCTCGGCATATTGCATATTTTTGCATCCTTCAAGCATACCCTTCATGATTTTGGTTGCCTGAGGTGCCCATGTTCCGTTTTCAATGAATGCCACTGTGCGATTTTGATAATTTCTTTCAGTGAGAGCATCAATGAATGTGCGCATAAATGGGAAGATGTCTGCATTATAAGTGGTTGTTGCAAGGACAAGCTTATTATACTTGAATGCGTCCTCAACAGCCTCTGCCATATCTTCTCTTGCAAGATCTGTGACCACAACCTTGGGGCATCCGTTGCCACGAAGCTTTTCTGCCAGCATTTCAACGGCCTGTTTTGTGTTGCCATAGACAGATGTGTATGCAATCATAACACCCTCTGCCTCTGCCTCGTATGATGACCAAATGTTGTAAAGGTTGAGATAATAACCGAGATTTTCTGTGAGGATAGGTCCATGCAAGGGGCAGATTGCTTGAATGTCAAGATTTGATGCCTTTTTCAGAAGGCTCTGCACCTGTGCGCCATACTTGCCAACTATGCCAAAGTAATATCTTCTTGCTTCGCAAGCCCAATCCTCGTCAACATCAAGTGCGCCAAATTTGCCAAAGCCGTCTGCTGAGAACAGAACCTTGTCGTGACTATCATATGTGACAATAACCTCTGGCCAGTGAACCATAGGTGCTGTGACAAATGTGAGTGTGTGCTTGCCTAGTGAAAGGGTGTCACCCTCGCCAACAACAATGCGTCTATCACTGAAATCGGTGCCAAAAAACTGCTTCATCATGACAAATGCCTTTGAGGATGAAACAATTGTTGCATCGGGATATGTTTTCATGAAATTGTGGATGTTTGCTGAGTGGTCAGGCTCCATATGTTGCACAATGAGATAATCGGGCTTTCTGCCACCCAGTGCATCATCTACATTGTCAAGCCACTGATGAGTGAATTTTGCATCAACAGTGTCCATAACGGCTGTTTTGTCATCGAGAATTACGTAAGAGTTGTATGCCATTCCGTTTTCAACCACATATTGTCCTTCAAAAAGGTCGATATTGTGGTCGTTTACGCCAACATATAAAATGTCCTTTGTTATTTTCATAGGTCACTCCTTTTTATTTTCTATTGTGTCTATTATAATCTCAACTTATTCTATTTTCAATAGAAATCTGAAAAATTTCTTGTTTTTTCCTCATTTTTTAACACCAAAAATAATGCAAAATTTCAAGGCGCGTGTTATACTTTTGTCGGTGATATTATGAAAAAAACGGAAAACAGACATTTATTCAAAAAATTCGTGCAATACTACAAGCCTCACAAGGTGACCTTTGCCCTTGATATGATTTGCTCATTCTTCTTTTCTGTCATAGGTCTGCTTTACCCTATGATGACAAAAAAGATTCTTGACGATTATATCCCCGGGGGAATGGTGAAGGAGATTGTCATTTTGTCCTCTGTGTTGCTTGGTGTATACCTTATTCGCGCAGGTTTAAATTACTTCATCAATTATTACGGACACGCAATGGGTGTCAAGATGCAGGCAACTATGCGCAGCGACCTTTTCAGACATCTTGAAAAGCTTCCCTATTCATTTTATGACAACAATGAAACTGGTCAGCTGATGGCACGTATGACCAACGACCTTTTCAATGTCAGTGAGCTTGCTCACCACGGCCCTGAAAACCTTTTCATCACATCATTTATGACGTTGAGTGCATTCATATATCTCTGCACAATCAACTGGAAGCTGGCTCTCATCATCTTTGCATTCCTTCCCGTCCTTATTGTCATCGCAGTATGTTCAAGGAAGAATATGACCAAGGCATTCCAGAAGAGCCGTGAGGAAATCGGCAACATCAATGCTTGCCTTGAAAACAGCATCGCAGGCATCCGTGTGACCAAGGCCTATGCCAATGCAGATCACGAGCAAGCACGCTTTGAAAGGAACAATAGTGCCTTTGTTGAGGCACGCTCAAAGGCATATAAGGCAATGGGCATTTTCCATTCAAGCATGACCCTTGTCACCAGCATCTACAACGTCATTGTTTTGATTGCAGGTGGACTCTTCTGCATATACGACAGTGCCAACTTTGACTACGCAGACCTCACTGCATTTATGCTGTCAATAAATCTGTTCATTTCACCAATTCAGACCTTAATCGGCTTCTTTGAACAGCTTCAAGACGGGATTACGGGATTTAAGCGTTTTGACGACATTATGATTACACCTGTTGAAGAGGACTCACCAGAGGCTGTTGACATTGACAAATTTGAGGGCGAAATTGAGTTCAAAAATGTCACCTTCGGCTACGATGAAAGGACAGTTCTTGACGACATTTCCTTCACAGTGCCAAGGGGCAAGACCTATGCTTTTGTAGGCGCAAGTGGTGGTGGTAAAACAACCCTCTGTCATCTCATCCCCAAGTTCTACAATTTTGAAAGTGGCGACATCACAATTGACGGCACAAGCGTCAAGGATATCACCAATAGATCACTCCGTCAAAACATCGGCATCGTGCAACAGGATGTATTTTTGTTTACAGGCACCTTCCGTGACAACATCCTTTACGGCAATACAAACGCAACAGATGATGAAATTGTCGAGGCTGCCAAAAAGGCAAATATCCACGACTATATTATGAGCCTTGAAAAAGGCTACGATACAGAAATTGGTGAACGTGGTGTCAAGCTTTCAGGTGGTCAAAAGCAACGTCTGTCTATTGCAAGAGTTTTCCTCAAAAATCCATCAATACTCATTCTTGACGAGGCAACCTCTGCCCTTGACAACACCACAGAAACTCTCATCCAACAAGCACTCAGTGATCTGTGTGTGGGCAGAACAACTCTTGTGGTGGCACACCGTCTGTCAACAGTGCGCAACGCAGACCAAATCATTGTCATCAATAAGGGCAAGATCGAGGAATGTGGCACTCACGATGAGCTGATTGAAAAAGACGGCATCTACAAAAATCTACACGACAGTCAATATAAGGACATTGCGTTGAATCCTATTGTAGACTGCAATTAAGGCTCACAGCTCTAAACAATTCACTTTTCATCAGTAAGACACTGCCCCCAGCGTGCTATCCTTGACGGAGAACACCTCATGCAGTGTTTTATTTTTTTGTTTTGTGTATAAAAAGAACGTCTTATGCAAATACTACTCTTGCTCGGTTGAGCAAAGGAGTAAAAATGGAACAAAACAAAAACAGTAAATCAACCAACAAAGCATCAAACAAAAATTCAAATCAAACAACCAATTCATCAAAGAGCAAGTCTAGCTCAAAGGATTGTGACAAGGGTTGTTGCTGTAAGGAAAAATAATTGCCTTTGACAAAATTCTTTCTTTACAAACAAAAAAGAGCAAACGGCTGTTTGCTCTTTTTCTTTTCTTTTGATTGCTTTATTTTTAATTGTTTTTTGTGGATTTTTGTTGAATGATGTCTTCTTTTTATCCTTTTAGGATAATTCTGTCATCAAAGCTTTTCAACAACTGCTCCGTCCTTGGTGTCCTTTACTGTATAACCAAGTGCTGTGATTTTTCCACGGATTTCATCTGCAAGGGGCCAATTCTTGCTTGCCTTTGCCTCTGCTCTTGCCTTCACCAGCTCCATAACCTCACTGGGAATATCCGATGATGTGCTTTCCTCTGCCCTTTCAGCAGGCTCTGCTTTTTCTATGAAGTCCTTTGGCTCTGCACGGAAGAATCCGAGAAGGCCATAAACTCTTTTAAGCACCAAAACGTCATCAACAGCTGTCTTATCTCCTGTGTTGACCTTAGCCTTTATTTTCTTGAAGATACCAAAGAGGTTGGCAAGTGCCTTGGCAGTGTTGAAGTCATCGTCCATTGCTTGCTTGAAGCTTGCTTCAATGGCTTGATGGTCAATGCCCTCACCTTCTCTGCCGAAGGCAGAATAAACGCTGTCAATGATTTTGTAGAAGCCTGTCATATGCTTCTCTGCCTCGGGAAACAAGGTGTCTGTCACATTGATGTCACCACGATAGTTTGTTTGAAGCAATGCCATTTTGATTGTTTCGGGATGATATTTTTCAATCAAATCGTGGAGAACAAGGCTGTTGCCAAGGCTCTTTGACATTTTTTGACCATTGACCTTGATAAGACCATTATGTATCCAATATTTTGCAAAGGTTTTGCCTGTCAGTGCCTCTGTTTGAGCAATTTCATTTTCGTGGTGAGGGAAAATAAGATCTCTGCCACCACCGTGAATGTCAATCTGCTCACCAAATGCCTTCATATTCATTGCAGAACATTCAATATGCCAGCCGGGACGTCCCTTTCCCCAAGGTGATTCCCAATAAGGCTCGCCTTCCTTTGCAGATTTCCAAAGTGCAAAGTCAAGAGGATTTTGCTTGTTGTCCTCGTTTTCAATACGGACACTTTCAAAGGCGTCCTCAAGCCTTCTGCCACTAAGCTTGCCATAGTCCTTGAAGCTTTCAACAGCAAAGTAAACATCGCCCTCGCTTGTTGCGTATGCGTGTCCCTTGTCAATGAGCTTTCCAATGAATTCCATGATGCCGTCCATGGTGCAAGTGGCTTTGAGCCAAATGTCTGGATCGTCAACCTGCAATGCTCTCATTTCCTTGTCAATCTTGGCAATCATCATCTCAGCATACTTGTCTGCTGGGATACCTGTTTCGTGTGATTTTGCAATGATTTTGTCATCAACGTCTGTATAATTTCTTGCATAGGTGACATCGTAGCCACTGCTCACAAGATACTTTCTGATGATATCGTAAATGAGTGCTTGATAGGCATGTCCGATGTGTGCTTCACCACTGACTGTGATGCCACAGGCATACATTGTGACCTTGCCGTCATTGAGGGGCTTGAACTCCTCTTTTTTTCTTGTCAAAGTGTTGTAGATTTTGAGCATAATCTTCCTTTTATGTGCTGTTTTTTGTTTGTGTCAAAACACATATATTTTCACAGAACAGCACTTTTATACTGCATTTTTGACTTAATCAACCTTTTGTTTGGTGATTTTGCCTTGTTTTTATCGCATCATCATTCATCAGCACAATCTGTGCTTGAATCGGGGCGCATATTGTTTTCATCTATGGTGATAGAATATCTGCAGGTTTTGATGCCTGCGTTCTTTTCAAGCTCATAGATGCGATCATTAAGACGCTTCAATTCTTCAAGAATAGGGTCGGGCAATTTGACCTGATCCATGTCTGAAACACGCTTGCCCTGTTGCTTGACAATGCGTCCTGGCACACCAACAACTGTTGAGTGAGGTGGCACTGATTTCAGCACCACACTGCCTGCGCCAATTTTGCTTCCTTCACCAATTGTGAGAGGGCCGAGAACCTTTGCACCAGCAGACACCATAACATCGTTTTCAAGAGTGGGGTGACGCTTGCCTGTATCCTTTCCTGTGCCACCCAAGGTGACCCCTTGATAAAGAATGCAGTTGTCGCCAATCTCTGCTGTTTCGCCGATGACAACGCCGTGTCCATGGTCAATCATCACGCTCTTGCCTATGGTCGCGCCCGGGTGTATTTCAACGCCTGTGCGCTTGCGTGATATGTATGCAACAAATCTTGCAAGTGTCTTGTGTCCGTCCACCCAAAGCTTGTGGGCGCGCACGTGTGTGCACAATGCCTTGTAGCCTGCGTATGTATGACGGACTGCTGTTCTGCTGGTTGCAGCAGGGTCGCTTTCCATAATCTTGTCAAGATATGATTTTTTCAGTTCCTTTGCTTTCATAATATAATCCAAAGGGCAAAATTGCTTTTGCCCTTCATTTTATTCCTCGTCCTTTTTCATAGGGTTGACAGGCATCTCGATCTCGGGAGTTGTTGGATCGTCAAAGAGCTTGTCAATTTCGTCCTCAAAAATTGTTTCCTTCTCGTAGAGAAGCTTGACCATTGCATCCATAACTCTGCGATTATCTTTGAGGATTTGGAGTGCCTTTTGATATTGCTCGTCAAGGATACGCTTGACCTCTTCATCAATCTTGGCAGCCACCTCGTCAGAGTAATTGAGCTGAGTTTGATAATCTCTGCCAAGGAAAACCTCTTCGCTTGCACCGAGATACATTGTGCCGATATCCTCACTCATGCCCCATTCTGTGACCATCTTTCTTGCAATCTTGCTTGCTCTTTGAATATCGTTGCTTGCGCCAGTTGAAATGTCCTTGATGACGATTTCTTCTGCTGCACGACCTGCAAGAAGCATTGTAATGTTGTCAAGGAGCTTTTGCTTGGTCATATGGTTGTCATCATTGGTGGGCAAGGTGATTGTGTATCCTGCTGCTTGACCGCGAGGAATGATGCTGACTTCGTGGACGTTGTCGCAATATTTCACACTCTT
>JAFWBH010000191.1 GCA_017507205.1 Clostridia bacterium | reverse complement strand
GTATTGAGCCTCAGAAGCAAGCTCAATATGATGGGGCTTGACTATTGCAGAGTAGAGGACGAGGGTGAGGCTCTTGACCAAGAGGAATACCTCAGTCTGTATGCTGGTGACGATATGCCAGACACAACTACATTCCCCATTACAGCAGACGGCAAGCACATTGTCACATACACCCTAGATTTTGCAAAATCACGCAGAGGTGATATGGCAGTCCACGAGCATTATCGTTGGAATTCATTTATGATAACCAAGGGCTTCATTCCTGCCACAAAAAGTGCAATCGTCAACGAGGTCAATGAAAAGGGTAAGTGCACCAACGGCAAGAATTATTCATTGCGCCGTCACGGCAACCTCACCACATTTGACGGACTTGTAGAGTTCAGACGGCTTGTGGCAAGACGTGATATGAACGAAGGCGAAACAATGGAAGAGGCAGAGGCAAGAAAGGATGTCATCAAGTATGACTATCAACTCCTAGACGATGCCCATTGGTTCCTCACTAATGCAGGATTTAAGATAATACGCAGAAAATAATAAAAATTTAAAAAGGCACTCATATGAGTGTCTTTTAATTTATACCAACAATGAATTGCAACCAAGTTGCATTCATTTTTCTTTTGTTTTCTTTTTCACTTGCTTTATTTCAAATCTTAATATATAATTTTTACGATTGTATAAAACACGCACACATATATGTGCACAAGAGGCGAACATGTATAAACCAGTTGACACAAATCTTAATTTTGTTGAAAGAGAAAAGGAAGTCCTCGCTTTTTGGAAAGAGAATCAAATCTTTGAAAAGAGCATCGCACTCAATGAAGGCAAAAAGGGCTTCAATTTTTATGATGGACCCCCCACTGCAAACGGAAAACCCCACATCGGTCACATTCTCACCAGAGTTATGAAGGATATCATCCCTCGCTATAAGACCATGAAGGGCTATCACGTTCTTCGCAAGGCAGGCTGGGACACTCACGGATTCCCCGTTGAGCTTGAAATTGAAAAGCTTCTCGGCATTGACGGCAAGCAAGAGATTGAAAATTACGGCATTGAGCCCTTCATTGAAAAGTGTAAGGAATCAGTGTGGAAATACACAAGCGAGTGGAAGAATATGTCTGATCGCATTGGCTATTGGGCAGACATGGACGAGCCATACATCACCTACGACAACAACTATATTGAGTCAGTATGGTGGGCATTAAAGACAATCTATGACAAGGGGCTTATCTACAAGGGCTACAAGATTGTCCCATATTGCCCTCGTTGTGGAACAGCGCTCTCCTCACACGAGGTGGCACAAGGCTACAAGGATGTGAAGGAGATTTCCGTCTACGCAAAATTCAAGGTCAAGGGCGAAAGCAACAGATATTTTCTTGCATGGACAACAACACCATGGACACTCCCCTCAAACGTTGCACTCTGTATGAATGCCAATGAGGACTATGCAGAAATCCAAGTGGGTGAGGAAAGATTTATCCTTGCAGATGCACTTGTCGCCAAGCTCTTTGAAGAGGGCACCTATGAAAAGCTTTCTCTCAAAAAGGGCAAGGAATATGAATATGCCGAATATGAGCCACTTTTCAACTATGAAACAGGGGCAAAGAAGAAGGCACATTACATTGTCAATGACGACTATGTCACCTTGACAGACGGCACAGGCATAGTCCACATCGCACCAGCATTTGGTGAAGATGACGGCAGAGTGGGCAGAAGGTATGATTTGCCCTTTGTCCAAATGGTCAATGAAAGAGGCAAATTTATCCCCGAGGCAGAGGATCTTGAAGGTATGTTTGTCAAAGACGCAGACAAGGTCATCATCTCAAAGCTTAAAGCCAATGGAGCACTCTTCAAAGAAGAGATGTTTGAGCATAGCTATCCTTTCTGCTGGAGATGTGACACTCCATTGCTTTACTATGCACGTTCAAGCTGTTCATCAAGATGACAGAGGTCAAGGATCAGCTCCTCAAAAACAACGCATCAATCAATTGGATGCCTGCAACAATCGGCTCTGGTCGTATGGGCAACTTCCTTGAAAATGTTGTTGATTGGGGCTTCTCCCGTGAAAGATATTGGGGAACACCTCTTCCTATCTGGGTATGCAACAAGTGTGGCAAGATCCACGTTATTGGCTCTCGTGAGGAGCTGAGAAAATGTGGTGGTCTTGACCACGATGTTGAGCTTCACAGACCATACATTGATGGCGTCAAGTGGGATTGTGAGTGTGGTGGCACCTTTGAACGCACCCCCGAGGTTCTTGACTGCTGGTTTGACAGTGGCTCAATGCCCTTTGCACAATGGCACTATCCCTTTGAAAATAAGGAGCTGTTTGAAAAGGAATTCCCAGCCGACTTCATTTCAGAAGCAGTTGACCAAACACGTGGCTGGTTCTATGTGCTTCTTGCAATCTCAACAGTCCTCTTTGACAAGGCACCATTCAAGAATTGTATCGTTCTTGGTCTTG
>JAFWBH010000190.1 GCA_017507205.1 Clostridia bacterium | reverse complement strand
GCCCGCTATCAACTGTCCTGTTATCTCTAATCAATTCGAAAATCCCAATGGTGTACCTGTATCTGCTATCGTATTTGGTGGCCGTCGCGCAAAGACTGCACCTCTGGTATATCAATCATTTGACTGGAAACATGGCACATTTGTAGGTTCGATCATGGCCTCTGAAACAACAGCAGCAACCACTGGCGCTGTTGGCGTTGTACGTCGCGATCCCATGGCTATGCGCCCCTTTGTTGGTTATAATATGGGTGATTATTTTACCCATTGGCTTGAAATGGGCGATAGAATTGCCAACAAACCTTTGATTTTCCATGTGAACTGGTTCCGTACCGATGATGAAGGGCATTTTGTATGGCCTGGTTTCGGTGAAAATATGCGTGTGCTTATGTGGATTCTCAAACGTTGCGAAGGCAAGGCAGACGCTGTTGAAAGCGCTATTGGTTATCTGCCTCGCGTTGAGGATATTGAAATTGATGGCCTTGACATCACAGAAGATACCATCAAAGATCTCCTTACTGTTGATACTTCTGCATGGCTTGAAGATGTGGAAGGCATCAAAGCATTCTATGATCAAATTGGTGCATCTGTACCTGCAGAATTGCATAGCCAACTCAAAGCGCTTGAAGCACGTCTTCGTGGCTAATATTTCCTAAAATAAAGTTGCCCAAACAAGCATAAGGCTTGTTTGGGCAATTCGTTTTCTATGTAATTATAGAGAAAGTGCTTCGGGATCAAGAGTGGGGATTTCGGTGTGACGATGAGGTTTTCGTTTCAGCAAATCATAACAATAATGACGGCAACGGTCATCGCTTTCTTTGCCTTTTTTATGGTAACGACAATATACGCTGTCTGTGAACTCTTCGTGCTCGTCCACTTGTGCCCATTCGCAATTCAGGCAACATCTCACATAATCTTCTTGGTTTTTTCTTTTAGATTTCATATCGCACCCCTTTATTTAGTGTTGATATTATAGCATTTTTCAATTTTGTTGTCAACTATCGCTGAAAATTCTTTTTCAAGACTTGCTTTTTTAAGAAAAATCTGTATAATATGTTTGTATATTATCGTTGATAATAAAGCAAACATACACGCAAAATCTACTATACTAATGATGAGTTGTAGGGATATCATATGAAGAAAATATCATTTTCTAAGCAATCAATTCTGCCATTTGCCAAAAGTGTTGCGCTTCTTACATTGGGTGCTATTTTCTATGCAATCGGCGTATCGCTTTTTGTTGAGCCCAATGAAATTGCTCCAGGTGGCATTTCCGGTATTGGCATTTTGGTCAATCACTTAACAAAAAACAAAATTAGTGTTGGTTTGTTTTATCTCTCTGTTAATATTCCTTTGTTGATTATTGCTTTTCTGCGTTTTAAATTCACCTTCTTTGCGTCAACACTTTATGTTATTATTCTCAATTCGTTGGCCATTGATTTCTTTGATGCTCAATTCGAACCTTTAACCAAGGATCCCATGCTTGCTGCTATTATTGGTGGTACCTTCATTGCATTGGGGATTGGCCTTAGCATTCATGGAAATGGCTCAACAGGGGGCACTGATATTATTGTAAAACTCCTTCGCCAACGCTTCAAACAATTCAAGAGTGGCATTTTGTTCTTTATAATGGATGCGATAGTCATTGTCTTATC
>JAFWBH010000189.1 GCA_017507205.1 Clostridia bacterium | reverse complement strand
TAGGTTTTCCACAGCTTCCCAAGGGTGTAGATGACCTCATTTCCTGCAAATGCTATTGCACAGTATTTGTCCTTGTATCCAGCGCCATTCCTTTGTGATGATAGGTCTGCCGAATGCGAAGGAGATTGATTGTCAGATGATGTGTCTTGGGCATTGCCACTATCTGAGCTTGGTTGATTGCCAGTATTAAATAGATTCCCAATTGAATTGCCACTCTTTAATGCAGTGAGCAAGGGCAGTATTTTCATAATATCCACACTACCACATACGCTTTGATTTTGTGTAGCATTGAAGCTTTTGCCAGAAAAGCCTTGCATAAGCCCCATAATATTCATTACGTTGTCAAAATTCATTCCTTGGCTCTGTTTTTCAGCTGGGGAAGAGTTGTTTGAATTGTTCATTCCACCCATTCCACCAAGCATACTTATAAGCCCTAAAAATCTATCATCAAAATCCATAATATACCTGCACACTTAATATATGCCAGCATACAATGAATGTGAAGGAGAATGTATGAATTTTTGGGAAAGAAATTTAAATGTAAACGAGCAAGCCGACCAAAACAGGCAATCTAACAATATATATTCAAACAATAATACTTCAAACAATCAAAATCAAGGTGGTCAATATTCAAGCAATCAGCATCAAAGCTTCAATGCAATGGAGCATATTGCAAGGCTTGGAAGCATGAGCGAAGAGGATAGACTCCGTGAGCTTACAAAAACTGCAAGCAGTATGAAGCAACAAGGCGCATTTAATATTCAAGACCTTGAAAGAGTATATCAAACTGCCGGAATGTTTATGAACTCAGATCAGCTTGCACGTCTGCGCACCCTCATAGATATGTTGAAGCAATGAAAATAGATGGACATCTTGTAAACGTATTGTCTGTGCAGGACAGGGCAAATGCCATTGTCAAGGTGCACTCCTTTTATGAGCTGAAGGCACTTGAACGAAATTTCAGGGTTGTAAAGTATTATCCCTTTATAAGCTCGATTGGCGTTGAGTGTGACCAATATGATGTTGTTAGGCTGTCGAAATGGCACAATATTGAATTTGTGTCAGCAGAAATGCACGTATCAGCCCTTGAAAACAGTATATCTAATGCTATATATTTCGGCAAATTGCCTGATGTTAGTCTTGAAGGCTTAACCGGTGAGGGCACTTGTCTTGCAGTGATTGACACGGGTTTGAATCTTCACGCAGACATATGTGTGCCAAAAAATCGGATCTGTCATTTTCAAGATATGCTCAACGGAGAGGAGTATCCTTATGATGACAATGGTCACGGAACCTTTGTCACTGGGGTTGCTGTAGGCAACGGACTCTGCTCGGGCAAAGAGGTTGTTGGTGTGGCACCTGAGGCAAAGGTTGTATCATTAAAGGCGATATCTGCCAGTGGTGATAGCAGCACCTTTCACATTTTGGATGCTATGCAGTGGATTTTTGACAATCATATGCATTATGGCATCAAGGTTGTATGTATGAGCTTTGGAGCAGAGCCGACTGACACGGCCGACCCATTAAAAATGGGCGCTGAAGCTCTTGCAAGGAAAGGCTTGACTGTTGTTTGTGCAGTGGGCAACAATGGCAAGGGCAATCTTAAATCCCCTGCAATAAGCAATGAGGTCATTGCAGTTGGTGCAGTTGATGATTTTGATGAGCCGGCCAAATTTTCATCTTATGGAGTCTATCATGGAGTTTTTCGCCCAGATGTTTACGCAAAAGGGGTAAATGTGCGTGGAATTGACGCATTTGGCACATATTCCTTTATGAGTGGCACCTCAGTATCGGCACCTTATGTTGCAGGTGTGTGTTGTTTGCTCCACGAGAAATATAAAAATCTCAACCCTTATCAAGCCAAAAGGCTGATATTGTCTATGGCAAAAGAAAAGCAAGGCATGAGGATTTTGAGGATTTAATTATAAAATTGCACTTATGTGCAATTTTATTTTTCTAGCCTTGCGATAAATCTCTCAACCGAGCTTAATAACGCCAGCATATCCTTTTCATTGTTGTCAACGCCAAAGCTCACTCGCACTGCACCCTGTATGTCAGTATTCAAGCGCTTATGAATAAGTGGTGCGCAGTGTATTCCACCTCGCACTGCAATGTTTCTTTGGTCAAGATAACCTGCAACAAGCTGTGAGTCAATGTCGCCAACATTAAAAGTGACAATGCCAGAAGCATATTCATTGTTTAAAGGCACAATTCCCAAATTTTTCAAGCCGTAAGCACATTCGGTTGCAAGCCTTTTTACGTGATATCTGATTTCCTTGATGTTGTCATAAGTCCATTTTGCACCCTCTTGAAAGGCTCGAATGCCCCCTGAAAATAGTGTTCCAGATTCAAGACCGTCTGGAATTGTGTCTGGCTGAAGCAGATTAAATGATTCAGTTCCTGTGCCACCATAAACCAAAGGTTTAAGCTTAATATCATAGTTGAAAAGAAGTGCGCCTACACCTTGAATACCGTGTAGACCCTTATGAGCTGGCAATGCAATCATATCTGCGCACCTGCCATTGATGTCAGCATATGGCACTCCCTGTGCACCATCTACAAGGATTTTGACAGGATAGCCCTTCAATGCATCTTTAAGCGCCAACACATCAACCATAGAGCCAAGAACATTTGAAGCGTTGCTTACAACAATCAAATTGGCTTCCTTGCCATAAGCTATAAGCTCCTCAAAAGGCGTTTGAGCATTGATGACTGGCAGAATGACCAAGTTTACAATCCCACGGCTTTTTAGCCGGTATAATGGACGTAAGACGCTGTTGTGCTCATTTTCTGTGGTGACAACTGTCATTCCGTTTTTGACAAAGCCAAAAATTGCAAGATTTAGTGCCTCTGTGCAGTTTTTTGTAAAAACAACATTGTCAACCTCAAATGCTTCTTTGAAGTAATTTCTTGCATTTTCCACAGCCAAGGTTGTTGACAAGGATGCTTTATGACCACTCCGGCCACTGTTTGCAGAATTTTTGACATCAGAAAGCAATGCATCTATGACGCACTTTGGTTTAAAGCGTGAGGTTGCAGCGTTGTCAAGGTATATCATAGTGTAATATATGCTGTCCATACACCTTGTTGCTTAAAAAAAAAAACGAGAACTGTTTGCACACTATTCTTTACTGAATAATATAGTAAAACAGGGAACGGATACATATATTAGGGGTGAGTTATGAGAGAATTTTTTGTTGTTTTTCGTTCCCGATCAGAAGCGGCACGCTACTATGAACAGCTTGCGACATATAGAATATCTGCCACAATCATCAACACGCCCTCATCGGCGTCAGCTGGATGTGGCTTGTCGGTCAAGTGTCTAGTCCGAAACCTTCCTCTTGCCATGCAAATCCTTGAAAGAGGGCATTATAACTCTGTCGTAGGCAGATTTTATGTGGGCAAAGACGGAAAAAGTGTAAAATTTTAAGGAACTTGGGCGTGGAGTTCCTTATTTGCACTTGAAAAATACAAGTCAAAGTGTTATGATTTGTATGTATGACAAAAAACAATAGAGAAATTTACAATATATTGGCAGACTTACATGAAAATGCTCAATGTGAGCTTAATTTTTCAACGCCCTTTGAGCTTATTGTGGCAGTAATTTTGTCTGCACAATGCACTGACAAGCGTGTCAATATGGTCACAGAGAGGCTTTTCAAAATTGCATCAACCCCAGAAGCCTTTGTGGCAATGCCCATCGAAGAGCTTGAAGAGCATATCAAGTCCTGTGGCTTTTATCACAACAAGGCAAAGGCATTGAAGGAAATGTCTGAGTCGGTTTTGGCAATGGGTGGAGTCCTTCCAGACACGAGAGAAGAGCTTATGAAGCTTCGTGGTGTAGGAAGAAAAACTGCCAATGTTGTCAGTGCTGTTGCATTTGGCAAAAACGCAATTGCAGTTGACACCCATGTGTTTAGAGTTTCCAACAGAATTGGCATAGCAGATGCAGGCACTCCTGAAAAGGTAGAGGAGCAATTGATGGCAGGCTTTGATGAGGAGCTTTGGTCAAGGCTTCATCATTATCTCATCTTTCACGGCAGATATATGTGCAAGGCACAAAAGCCAAATTGTGATGATTGCCCATTGAAAAGCCACTGCAAGTATTATAAAAACTGCAAAAAGTGAGAATACTTTTCTAAAAATTCAACAAAAATAGAGCAAATTATGGCAAAACGATATGAAATAGTCTTAAAACGAAATTTGTGCGATCGCGTCAATGAATACGTGATTTATGCACCTCTTGTTGCCAAGCATTGTCGTGCTGGGCAGTTTGTCATTTTGCGCACTGATGAAGCTGGAGAGAGAGTCCCTTTCACCATTTGTGATTATTCAAGAGAAGCTGGGACAGTGTCCATTATGGTGCAAGAGGTTGGACTTACAACAATGAAGCTTGCATCAATGAAAGAGGGCGAGTGTCTTCAAGATTTTGTTGGACCTCTTGGCAATCCCACCGACCTTTCAGAGTATAAAAATATCCTTCTTGTTGGTGGAGGCATTGGCTCTGCAGTCATCTACCCTCAAGGGAAACAGCTTAAAAAAGAGGGCAAAAGCTTTGAAATTATTTTAGGTGCAAGAAACAAGGATTTGTTTTTCAAGCTTGATGAATTTCAATCATTTGCATCAACTCATATTGTCACTGACGATGGAAGCCTTGGTGACAAAGGGTTTGTCACTGACAAAATTGCTGAGCTTTTTGAAAATGGAAGGCAATTTGATGTGATTTTTTCTGTTGGTCCTCTTGGCATGATGAAATTTGTTGCTAAAATAGCAGAAAAATATGGTGTAAAATCAATTGTAAGCATGAATTCGCTTATGGTTGATGGCACAGGTATGTGTGGTTGCTGTCGTTTGACAGTAGATGGCACCATCAAGTATGCCTGTATAGATGGTCCGGAATTTGACGGAAGCAAGGTAGATTTTGACGAAGCCATACAACGTTCAACCACTTATAAACACATTGAAGAGAAGCATAAATGCAACATTAGAGGATAGTATGGAAAGAATTGTGATGCCCAATCAAGCACCAAATGAGAGAATTTGCAACTTCAAAGAAGTTGCACTTGGCTATACACCTCAAATGGCAATAGAGGAGTCATCAAGATGTCTTGGCTGTAAAAATGCACCTTGTATGAATGGATGTCCCGTTGGAGTGCAAATTCCAAGATTTATCAACAAAATCAAGGAAGGAGATATTGAGGGCGCATATGGCGTCATATCCCTTGACAATAATCTGCCTGCTATTTGTGGCAGAGTTTGTCCACAGGAAAATCAATGTGAAAAGCTCTGCGTCAGACGTGAAAAGCTTGGTGGTGCTGTTTCAATTGGCGCCCTTGAAAGATATGTTGCCGACTATGCCTTAGAAAAGGGCATAAAGCCACAAAAACAGCAATCCAACCAGTCAAAAGTGGCAATTGTAGGCAGTGGTCCTGCTGGTCTTACATGTGCAATAGATCTCGCAAAAGCTGGTGTTGAGGTGACAATGTTTGAGGCATTGCACACTCTTGGTGGTGTTTTGGTTTATGGCATTCCTGAATTTAGACTCCCAAAGGTGCTTGTTGAAAAAGAAATTGAAAAGCTCACCGATTTAGGTGTAAAAATAGAAACAAATGTTGTCATAGGCAAGACAATATTCATTGAAGAATTGCTTGATGAATATGATGCTGTTTTCATTGGCTCTGGAGCAGGACTGCCTATGTTTATGGGCATAAAGGGAGAAAATCTCAATGGAGTTTACTCTGCCAACGAATATCTTACCAGAGTAAATTTGATGAAGGCTTACATGGATAATTCTGACACCCCAATACTCCGTGGAAAGTCTGTTGTAGTGGTTGGCGCTGGGAATGTTGCCATGGATTCTGCACGCACAGCTCGCCGTTTGGGCGCTGATGTGACAATTGTTTATAGACGTAGTAGAGCTGAAATGCCTGCGAG